>JANLUE010000810.1:0-2931 GCA_031363325.1 Gemmataceae bacterium | reverse complement strand
CGTTGTCGAGCGGCACGAACCGAACCGTGCCGCCGTGTTCCTGGGCCAATCGCCACGCGGCCGGCAGGCCAAGCCCGCGACCACGACCCGCCGTCCGACCCGAGTAGAACGGATCGAACAAGTGATCTCGGGCCCGCACATCGGGGCCGGGGCCACTATCGTCCACGATAATCTCAAGCCCGTCGTGCGGAAAGGCCGTCTTCACTTTGACCCAGCCACCGACCGGGGCGGCTTCCACCGCGTTCCGGATCAGGGCGGTGAGCGCGATATTCAAATGCTTCGGGTCCGCGTCGATCCACAAGGACGTGAGCAGCCCGGCCGTCTCGATCGACACTTGCCGATGAACCGCGAGTGCTCGCACCGCGTCGGCTGACTCGCGCACGAATCGGCCAATCTCGATCCACTGTCGTTTCAACGCTGGCGGGCGGGCGAAGTACATCAACTCCGTCAGTAAAGCGTGGACGCGCTCCGTCTGCCGAATGATTGATAGCAGAGCCTTGCGGCGCTCGTCGCCCGATTCGTGGCGAAGCAGATACTGACTGTGCCCCGAGATGACCGCCAGGGGGTTGTTGATTTCGTGCCCCGCGCCGGCCGCGAACTCGGCGACGGCCGCCATCTTCGCCGCGTGAATTCGTTCGGCCGAGACGTCGACCAGGATCGTCGGCTCCAGGGCCGCTCGTTCGCCATTGGCCAATCGGTCGGCCGCCAAGCGCAGGCGATCGGCGAGGCCGTCCACCGTGCGCGGATCGACCCAGGCTCGGCCACACCATTCGTCGACGAACGACGAGCGACTGAATCGCTCGCGGATCGCATCGAGGTCAGCCGACCGGATGCCCAACTCGACGAGCGCTTCCGCCAAATCGAATTCGTCGGCAAGGTGGAGTCGTGTTTCCACTTGTTCGGCCAGCACGACCGCGATCTGGGCAATCGCATGGAGCTGGCGGTCGCCGCCGAATTGTTCGGCCTCGGTCGGCGTCACGTCGAGTCGGCCGACGACCGGCGTCGCCCAGTCGGGCAGTTCCCACGCGCCGGACAGACACCAGGAGACCTCGGCTCGAGTCGCGCCCCACGATTGAAGTTGCGCCCCGATCGGGTCGCGGCCGGTCGTGCCAGCGGCAATCACTTCGGCGAGCCGAGTGGGCGAGACCAGTCCCAGCGCGAGCCACGCCGACCAGGCGAGCCAGCCGACGGACCACGCCTGTACCACTTCGTGTTCGATTCGGTCGGCGAGAAGTTCGCCGAACCGGGCGGTCGCCACCGCCGTGCGAATGACGGAGCCATTCCACTCGGCCCACGGAATCGAGCCGTCGTCGAGCGCGTCGGCCAAATCGCGCAAGTCCACTTCGGACAGGCGAGCATTCTCGGCGATGGTCGGTAGTTCGCTGCCGCGTGCGAGCAAGAAGGAGAGCAGGCCCGGATCGGACCGGACCAGCGACCACGGAATTTGTTCGGGATTTTGGGCGAGAAATGTCAGTGACGCGGCATCTGGCCAGAACCAGGGGAGTTGAACGGCACGTTCTCCCGGTCCACTCGGCGCCACGGGGATCACTCCATTGATCTGTTTCGGTCATTGGTCATTGGTCAATAGTCATTGGTTTTTAGTCAGTCTAAACTTAACAACCCAAATTACTAATAACCAATTAATATTGACATTGACCAGCAGACTAGGCCGCACACGCGGCCGGTTCCAGGTCGAGTTGGGCGCACATGCGGTCGATGAGCGAATCGACTTCGAACGGCTTCGGGATGAAGTCGTCGGCACCCGCCAGCTTCAGTTCCTGAATCTTGTCTTCTTCCACCATGCCGGACATGCACAGAATTCGCACGTCTTCCAGGCTCGCGTCGGCGCGGACCCGATGGCAGACTTCCTTGCCGTTGATGTCGGGGAGCATCACGTCCAGGACGATGAGGTCCGGGTGATATTCCTTGACCATCATGCCGGCGTCGAACCCGTTCTGAGCGACGCGGGTTTCGAAGCGGCCATCCTCGTCGAGGAACTTGAGGATCACTTCCACGAGTTCGGCGTCGTCGTCCACGAGCAGGACCTTGCGCTTGCCGCTCTCGAGGGCATCGGTTGGGATGCCGTTATCTCTCATGAACTTGTACAGCGCTTCGCGGGGAATCCGGCGGAACCGGCTGCCCGGGACGCGGAACCCTTTGAGCTGACCGTTATCGAAGCAGCGGATGATGGTCTGCTGAGAGACCTTACAGATCTTGGCGGCTTCGCCGGTCGTGAACACGGTCTTCATGCGTTCGTCCACCCCTTTTCTGGCGCGGGCCAGGTCGCACGAGTGCGGTTTGTCGCGGCCGTCCATCGGGCCGACGACGGGCCGCCATCTTCCTTGACGGACTCAATACCCTGCCCGGCCAGGTCCACGCGGTCGGCGCTATTCGCCTGGGTTAACAATAACCCACGACCACGGGCGGTCGGGCAAGACGGTCTGGGAAATCCACGCGGGAACTCAAGGAGTGAAGCAAGTTGGAAGGCAATACCGACCCTACGAATCACGGCGATTGTACCTTCGGGCGAAATCCGGTCAACCGCAACCTCCCAGGGTCGCCGATCGTTCCTTCTTCGCCAATCGCCGCAGTTCGCCCAGTTCGGATTCCTTCCGCAACCTACAAGCCTTGGCCACGCGGGACCGCCCGTATCGCACCGTCCAGCGACGGGAGCAATCGGCGTCGTGCCGTGTCCCTTCCGATATCGACCGAAACCTGGCCCTGAATGACCCGGTTTCTCCATTTTACCCAGTCGCGGCAAATCGAGGCAGCTTGCCCCGTCGCCGGAATCCACAACCTCCGTCGGCGACCCAGGTTCCGGAACCCGTGTCCCCATCTGAGACGGCCCATACTCGATGAATCGGCTTAAAGCAACAGCACTACCCGATCCGGGCTTGTCGCCCAATCGCCCACCCTCGGCCCGAAGCGTGG
>JANLUE010000798.1:0-2177 GCA_031363325.1 Gemmataceae bacterium | reverse complement strand
CGGTGATCGCAATCACGAGCGGCGTTCGCGATATGCAATCGGTCCTGAACCTCGTCTATGACAAACTACTTCCGGGCTTGAAGCCAAACGCTCTGCCATCGAACGAAGAAGCGCGAGCGAAGTTGGAGAGCACGTTGAAGGGGCTCACACTCAAGACGATTGGAACCAAGGGCACGCCGCCGAACCTGGTTGGCCGAACGTTCAAATTCTCGACGAATCCCGGCAAACTCGAATCGTTGACGCTCGAATCGGACGACAAGGGCTTCACCATCGACGCGAAAGTCGCCGGGGCCGAACGTCGGATCGCTTCCGCTCCGGGCGCGTGGAAAAAGGGCCGAGCCGCCTGGGGTCGCATGGCCGAGGAGCCGGCCGCCGCGACCGGAGCCTGGACGGCGGACGACACCTTCACGGCGAAGGTCTGCTTCGTCGAGACGCCGTTCATCGCGACGATTCGCCTGAAATTCACGGCGACCGATGTGAGTTGCGAAACGGAATGGAACGTCGGCTTCGGTCAGACGAAAGAAGCGGCGCTCGTTGGCAAGGCGGAGTAACCTGCGATGGCCGGCGGGTCCACGACGATCCAGATGCAATCGTTGCTCGAGCGGGTCCGGGCCGCGCCGGCCGACGCCGAGCTTCGCAAGGAGTTGATCGCCCTGTCCTACGAGCGACTGGCGATCGTAGCCCGGCGCCTGCTCGGGCCGGCCTACCGCGAGCGGCCCGAAGACACTTCGGGCCTGTTGGCCGAATCGTACTTCCGCCTCGACTCGGCGCTGGAAGCAGTTCGACCCGAATCGGTCCGGCAATTCATGGGCCTCGCCGCCCTGCAAATGCGGCGTGCGTTGATCGACCTGATCCGGCGGGAACGGGGCCGCGACCTCGATCGGCCGGCCACCGGGGCGTTGAGCGGCATCGACCCGCCGGCAACCAGCGCCCCGGACATCGACTGGCGACTGGAATTGATGGAGGCCGTCGGCCGCCTCGCGGACGACGAACGCGAAGTCGTCGACCTGGTGTTCTTCCACGGCCTGACGCAAGACGAGGCGGGCGAACTCCTGGACGTGGACGAACGAACCGTGAAGCGCCGCTGGGCCCGCGCCCGCGTTCGCCTGGCGAAATGGCTGGAGGCGTTTGGTCCCGAGGCGAACCCCTAGCGTCCCCACAGCGTGATCGTACCGTTCGATCCAGTCGCGATCTTCGATCCGTCGGCCGAGACCGCCAACGTCTCGGTGCCCTTCTGGTTGCCGACTTCTTTGCCGGTCGCGAATTCCCAGGTCGTCGCGCCGTTGACGCTGGCCATCAGGTGTTTGCCGTCCGGCAGGAACGCGACCTTGGAGACGGAATCACCGTTCTCCTTTCGGAAGTTTCGTTCGCGTTTGCCGGTCGCCGTGTTCCACAGGACGATGTTGCCCCAGTAGTCGCCGGTTGCGACGAAGTCGCCGCGCGGGCTGATGTCGATCGTTCGACAGATGGGGTCGAGGTTGTAAGTCAGGTCTTTCAGTCCGCCGAATTTGTGCTTCACTTTTCCGGTCGCGGCGTCCCAAATACAAATCTTGCCGTCCCGATTCGCCGCCGCGACCAACGATCGATCGACGGACACGCTCATCGCCCGAACCTCGCCCTCCAGCCCGTCGAACGCCCCGGCGGGCTTCGCGGTCGGCACGTCCCACAGGCGAACCGAGCCGGCCGTGCCGGACGACACGAGCCGGGTATCGCTGAGGAACGCGACCTTGAAAGTCGCTCCCTCGTGGGCCACCCACTCGACGAGTTCCTGGCCGGTCGCGACCTCGAAGAGCGAGATGTGGCCGTGAGCCTTCGCGCCCGTTTCCTTTTTGTAGTGCAGGAAGAAATAGCCGACCGCGATGAGTTTGCCGTTCGGCGACCAGGTCACCGAGTGAAGGCCGGACGCCCCCTCGTAGGCGAGTTTGACGCGCGCCTCGGCACCGGTCGCCACGTCCCAGAGTCGGACTGTTCCCTTGTTCCCGAGCCGCCCACCCGAGGCCGTCGCCAGCGTCTTGCCGTTGGGCGAGAACGCGATCGAGATGATGTCGCCGTCGAGCCCGGTCAGTTCGTGCCGCTTTTTGGTCGGTAACTCGTCGGCCAACACGGGGCCAACGGCAATGGCCAAGATCAGCAGCGTCAAAGTCGATTTCATCGTCGTGTCTCCGTTGTCAGTGGGC
>JANLUE010000794.1:0-3221 GCA_031363325.1 Gemmataceae bacterium | reverse complement strand
ACGGTTACGTGGGCTTCGGCTGAGCCCCCGCCCCCGAAGCCACCGGCCGGGGCTAGCGGCGTGTCGCCTATGCGGCCCCCCGAACCCGCGCCACCACCCTGGACCGCGAAGCGGTCCGATTCTGGGAGCCGCTTCGGCGATCCGCAGCTAGCCCCGGCCGATGGCTTCGAGGCCGGGGTATGTTGCTTCAACAAAACAAAACCGGGCCGGGGACATCGGGTGCCCCGATCCCCCGACCCGGTTGAATCAACGATCATCGATATGACGATTCGTTATGGCAACTTCACGGGCGGCATCGACTTGGCCGGCGGAGCGACGATCCCCGGGGCCGGGCCGGTCGCGCTGCCCGGCAGGCTGGCCGGAGGCGGCGGCATCATGCGACCGACTGGCGGGCCACCCGGCCCACCCGCGTACGGGTTCGGCGCGTCGAGCGGCGGCGTCCCCTTGGCGTCGAGGTCGATGTTGCCCATGCGGATCACGAGCAACACTTCGCCCCGGCGACGGGCTTCCGCGATCGGGTCCACGCCCGCTTCGAGCCGCGTCGAGATCACTTCGGCTGGCCCAGCGACCGCCGCCAGGTCCTGATACTGCGGGTCGGGCAGGTAAATCACCTTCACGAGGAAGTTGCCGGCCGACACCTGCTCGAAGTCTTCATCCGTGAACGAGATCGGCACCGAGCTATGAGCCAGGTACGTCGCGGTCTTCGGCGTCGCCGGGACCACATCGATCGTCGGGTACAGATCGACGCCCGGGCGACCCGGCACGTTCGAGATCTTCAAGCGGTAGATGCCGCCCTGGGCGAAGTTGTAGCGGAACGGCGTGACGAGCGGGGTTTCGTTCAACCCGCCCGGCCCGTACCAGGTCACCCGCATGTCGGCCGGGTCGGCGAACCGGACCGAGGTGCGAGCGTTGATCGGGGACATGCCCATCATCGGCAAGCCACCGCCCGCGGCGACCGCGCCGTATGGTCCCATCGCCGGGACGGGGACGATGCCCCCGCCCGAGGCCTGGACGATGCCGCCCTTCATGGGCATCGACTTGGACGATTCCTTCAGGTCGGCGCGCATGACGCCGCCGTCCTTGCCGGCCATGTACGAGGCGGGCATCACAGGCTCGCCGCGTGGGCCGACCATGTTCGGCATGGCGGCCGGGCGAGTGACTTTCCCCATCGCCATCGCCGGGTCGGCGGACTTTTTGTCTGGGGTCATGCAGCCGCCGAGGCCGGCGAGCAACACGAACGCTGCCGCGGTTCGTTTCATACGTACCTACTCCGGACGATGCGCCCTGGTTGGTCGCCGACGGGCGGGCAGCCCGCGCGGCCGTGGATATTCGATCCGTCAGGAGTAATTCTCGGATCGGGTATGCCCGCGACTTTGAATAAAATCGGAAGGCTCGGAATGACCGGACCGGAACCTGGAGAACCTGCGCGGGTGAGCGGGGCGGCGCAAGCCATTCGCCGAACCAACTCGACCCAAAGCCCCAAGTCGTTGAGGTTGGCCCGCAGTTCGCGGGCCGGGCAATGGGGCTGAACCTCGATCATCTCATCGACGACCTGGAAGTCGATTTCGACCGACTCGCGGAGCGAGTCGGCCACACGTGTGGCCCGCTCGCTCCGCGAGCGGGTTTCGACTCGGTCCACCAAACCGATATCGACCCGGCTCGTTTCCACATCGCGCTGACCGAGACGATGTTCCGAATGTGACGCATACGCTTTTGGCCAGCCAACGTTGGATTCCGCTCGCGGACGCCCGGACGCGATGGCCGTCAAGCCGGCGACCGCGAGTACAATTGCCGCGATCCCGCCGAGGTATTGCGCTCCAACGATCGTCGGTTCTGGGACCTTGGGCCGATCGACGATCGCTTCGACCGGTCGACTGATTTCGAGCCGAAGCCGTTCGAGGTCACGTTGAATCGCGGCGAGCGCATCGTCGAACTTCGACTCGAGTCTGGGCGATGTGGACGGTGCCGCGAACGCTTTGGATCGACCGTACGCGACTGCTCCACTTCGCAGCCACACTTCCACGCACTTGAGGCGCGTCCGCCATTCGCCATCGATCAAAAGGTCATTCATTGCCCGGTGTGCCTGGGTGTTGATGCTCTCAAAGCGCACGGCGGCCGCTTCGCGATAGATCGGGCCCCACTCGTCGGCGTAGCGTCGCGGCCAGGACGCACACGTGTTCGCCTTGCGTTTGACCCGATAGGCGACCTGTTCCCATGTGAACCCCGAAACCCGCAAACTGGCGGCTTCGCGGAGTCGTTCGATTCGATTCTTGGACATGACGGGCTCCTTGATGTGGGTGGGCGGAGGGCGATGGCGGCACTTGAAGTGAACAAAAGAACATTCAACTGAACTATCCGCTACGATTTTGAGAAGTCAAATGGAAATCTGGAAAAATTCTCGAAGTCGACGCCCTTTGTTCGAGTTCTGGACAACTTCGCCCATCTCCGGAAATTTACTTCACACGGCGTACGTAGCGGTTTAAGATGACCCCCACTTCAACTTGGAGCCCGCCCGTGGCCATCAAGACTCGTTGCCCGAACCCCGCTTGCGGCCAGATCAACGGCGTCGATCCGTCATTGGTGAAGGTTCGCGTTCGTTGCCGAAAGTGCGGCGAAGGCTTCGTCCCGGAATCGACGATTTGCTCAAGCGGTTCGGCCTGATCATGTATCGACACCGGCTCGACACGTCGGTCGCCGTGATTCTGCTTCGCCCGAAAGCCGACACGCCCGCGATGACGGGCACCTTGCGCCTCCGCGATCGACTGGGGAGCGAGTGGGGGTTCCCGTTTCACGTCGTCCGAATATGGGAAATCCCGGTCGAAAAGTTCCTGGCCGGGCCGCTGGGTTTATTGCCCTTCGCGCCGCTGGCGAAGCTCGACCCGGCCGATGCCCAGCGGGTGAAGGCGGTAATCGAAAGACGAATCAAGGCCGAAGCGTCGCGAACGCAAGCCGAGAACCTGCGAACGGCCCTCGTACAACTGCTCGCCCTGCGGTACGATGTCGAGGGCATCGCCTTCTGGAGCGACCTGATGGGTACCCTGGACATTTCGAACACGCCGCTGGCGAACAAGTTTCGCAAAGAAGGACGCGTCGAACGGGCCATCGAAGCCCTCCTCGACCAGGGAGCGGAGAAGTTCGGTGAACCGACGGCGGATGTCGCGGAGACCATCGGAGCGATTGCCGACGATGCGCGGCTGCGCGTGCTGCTGAAGCGAATTGTG
>JANLUE010000686.1:0-3143 GCA_031363325.1 Gemmataceae bacterium | reverse complement strand
GATCACAAGTTCGAGCCGGTCACGCAGGCCGAATATTTTAGCCTCCAGGCGATCCTGTTCCCCGTCTACAACCCCGAACGTTGGGCCCCGCCGAACGCACGGCTCGTGACGATTGGCACGAAGCCTGAGCGCGAGGAATGGAAGCGCCGCAGCGATCTGATCGACAAGCAGATCGCGGCCGCCAAATCGGGCCTGAGCGCCTTCGGCGAAGCCCTGCGCGAACAAGTGATCGAGGAACGACTCAAGGGGGTCGACATCGCGACGCGGGACGCCGTCCGCAAGGCCGTGGCCGTTCCGAAAGACAAGCGGACCGCCGAGCAGAAAACACTCCTCAAGACGCACGCGAAGGCCGTTGACGTTTCGGACGACGAACTGGCGAAGCAGTTCCCCGAGTTTGCAGCGTTGCGTGAGCGCGTGACGAAGACGATCGCCGAGCGTGAGAAGGTGCGGCCGGCCCAGGAGAAGATCGCCGCCTATTTTGAAACGGACGCCGATCCCGCGATCCATCATGTTCTCAAGCGCGGTCAGCACAATTCGCCGGGCAAGGAAGTCGGCCCCACCGTCCCGGCCTCGATGCAAACTTCAACGAATTCGTTCAAGGTTCTCGATCGCACGGCCGGCCGCGTTTCGTCCGGGCGACGAACCGCGCTCGCCAACTGGGTCACTTCGCCGGAGAACCCCCTCTTCGCCCGCGTGATGGTCAATCGCATCTGGCAGCATCATTTCGGAACCGGACTCGTCGCCACGCCCGACAACTTGGGTTTCTCGGGATCGAGCCCGTCGCACCCGGAACTTCTGGACTGGCTGACCACCGAGTTCATTCGACTCGGCTGGAGCATCAAGGCGATGCACCGGCTGATTCTCAACTCGGCCGCGTATCGTCAATCGAGTGCCCCTCGGCCCGAATTGGCCGATGTCGATCCGGACAATCGCTTGCTGGCCCGTTTTCCATTGCGTCGCCTCGATGCCGAGGCGGTCCGCGACGCGTTGCTAAGCGTGGCCGGCGAATTGGACCCCCGGACCGGCGGGCCCTACGTGCCAACGGTTCGCACTCCGGAGGGGGTCGTTGAAGTCGCGGACAAGACGGATGGGGCCCACAAGCGCTCCGTGTATCTGCAACAACGGCGGACCCAGGTCGATACGCTGCTGCAATTGTTCGACGCGCCCGCGCTGGTCGGCACGTGCGGCAAGCGCTCGCCGTCCACGGTGCCGCTCCAATCGCTCGCCTTATTGAATTCGGAGTTCGCACGAGCCCGGGCCAAGGGCCTCGCCAAACGCACCGCCAAGGAACCCGACCGCCTAACGGTGACGTTTCGGCTCGCGTGTGGACGAGCGCCGACGCCGGACGAATTGGCCGCGTGTGTTCGCTTCCTGGACAAACAGCAGGCGACCTACGCCAAGGAAGCCGATCGAGAATTGCGGGCCTGGACCGATCTTTGTCAGATGATTTTGGCCAGCAACGCCTTCCTGTACGTCGAATGAGGTGCCTCGTGGACGCACTGATCCGCCGCCGAGCGTTCCTCGGCCGATCGGCCGGCTCGCTCGGTTCGCTCGCGCTCGCCCATCTTTTTGCGAGCGAAGCATCGGCCGATCCGCTCGCGCCGAAGGCCACCCATCATCCCGCGAAGGCGAAGGCCGTCATCTGCTTGTTCCAGCACGGCGGGCCGAGCCAGATGGACCTGTTCGACCCGAAGCCGGAATTGACCAAGCGGAACGGCCAGGATCATCCGGGCAAGTTGGAGACACATTTCCACACCCAGATGGGGAAGTTGCTCGCCTCGCCGTACAAGTTCAACAAGGTCGGCAAGTCGGGAGTCGAGCTTTCGGAGCTACTGCCTAACACGGCCAAGATCATCGACGATGTCACACTCGTGCGTTCGATGATGACCGAGTCGGTCGATCACGAGGCCGCATTACGGATGATCCATTCGGGCAAGGTGTTCCCCGGTCGGCCGGCCTGGGGGTCGTGGGTTCTCTACGGCCTCGGTACCGTACGCCAGGAGCTGCCGGCGTACGTTGTGCTCTCCGATCCCGGTGGGTTACCGGTCGATGGGACGAACAACTGGTCTTCGGGTTTCTTGCCCGCCGTCTACCAGGGCACGCCGTTCCGGGCGACGGGCTCGCCGGTCGCGCACCTCGGCACGCCGGCCGACGTACCCGGCCCGGCGCGCAGAAACCAACTCGAATTGCTCAACGAGTTGAACGCGGCCCATCTGAATCGCCATCCTCGCGACGCCGAGCTCGAAGCCCGCATCCGGCACTTCGAGCTCGCTGCCCAAATGCAGTCGGCCGTGCCCGATGTGCTCGATCTCTCCAAAGAGACCGCCGAGACGAAAGCACTCTACGGCATCGATCAACCCGCGTCGGCCGAGTATGGCAAACGCTGTTTGCTCGCCCGCCGGCTCGTCGAACGTGGCGTTCGCTTCGTGCAGATTTTCCTGAACGGCCAACCTTGGGACACGCATAGCCAGAACGCGGCGAAACTGAAAGACCTGTCCGCGATGACCGACCGCCCGTCGGCCGGCCTCGTGCAAGACTTGAAGCGACGTGGCCTGCTCGATTCGACGATCGTGATGTGGACCGGCGAGTTCGGCCGACTGCCCATTTCGCAAGGCCCCGATGGCCGCGACCATAACCGACACGCGTTTTCCATGTGGCTCGCCGGCGGTGGCTTCAAGAAGGGCTACGTTCACGGCTCGACTGATGAGTTCGGCTACAAGTCGGTGAAGGACGTCGTCCGCGTCCCGGACCTCCACGCGACACTGCTGCACGCGCTGGGCTTGAACCACGCCAAGCTGACCGTGCCCCACGAAGGCCGACCGGACAGCTTGACCGACCCCGCGGTGACGGATGCCAATGTGGTGAAGGGGTTGTTGGAGCCGTGATTTTTCCGGACTTCGGAGGGCGCGGCGAGCCGCGTCAATGGAACTGATCGTGTTGTGCTCAATTGTTTCCAAACCGTCTCGCCGCGTCGCGAGCGCAATTCTGATCGCCTCGATGTTTACCGGCGGCTGCAATCGCGATCATTCGTCGGCACCGGACGACATGCCCGTTTAGCCCGAATTGGACATTTCTCACCGGAGACGACAACGTTTCGTTGGGGCGATTGTTCGAGTTTCGCCAGCGTCTCCAACATCTTCGGC
>JANLUE010000679.1:0-3052 GCA_031363325.1 Gemmataceae bacterium | reverse complement strand
CGACCCAAAGCACCTCTGCAAGCACGTAACGGGCCTGCTCGACTGCCTGCCGCTCGCGGCCTAGCGCCCGTATCATTAATTGTGCCCACCGCGAGCCCCGCATGTCCGAATCCGTCGAGGCGATCAACCGCCGGGCCCGCGAGGGGCGGGACCGGCTCGCGCCGTTTTACGGCGAGGTCGAGAAGGTCCTCGTCGGCCAAAGGCACCTGATCGATCGGCTCATTGTTGGGCTGCTGACCGACGGGCACATCCTGCTCGAAGGCGTGCCGGGTTTGGCCAAGACGCTCGCGGTTCGGACCGTCGCCCGGGCCCTGCAACTCGAGTTCCGCCGCATCCAGTTCACGCCCGATCTGCTGCCGGCCGACGTGGTCGGCACGCAGATTTACAACCCCCGGACCGGCGAGTTCACCGTCAAACGCGGGCCGGTCTTTGCCAATGTGGTGTTGGCCGACGAGATCAACCGGGCACCGGCGAAAGTGCAAAGCGCCCTGCTCGAAGCGATGCAGGAACGCCAAGTCACGATCGGCGACCGGACGTACGACTTGCCGCAACCGTTCCTGGTGCTCGCGACGCAGAACCCGGTCGAACAAGAAGGCACTTATCCGTTGCCCGAAGCCCAGGTCGATCGCTTCATGATGAAGGTAATGATCGATTACCCCAATCGCGCCGAAGAGTTGCAAATTCTCGATCGAATGGGCACGATCGAGCCGAACCTGGACGTGCGGCCCGTCCTGACGGCCGACGAACTGACGGAACTGCGACGAGCGGTCGATGCGATCTACGTCGACGAGAAGATCAAGGGCTATCTGGTCGATCTTGTCCAGGCGACCCGTCGACCGGCCGAATATGGCCTGGAGTTGACCGGTCTGATCCAGTATGGTGCGAGCCCGCGGGCGACGATCGCCCTGGTTCGCGCCGCCCGGGCGGCAGCGTTCCTGGACGGTCGCGGCTACGTGACCCCCCAGGACGTGAAGACCGCCGCCCCGGATGTCCTGCGCCATCGGTTGTTGGTTTCCTACGAGGCCGAGGCCGAAGAAATGAAGGCCGAGGATTTGCTCACGCGCATCCTCGACAAGCTCCCCGTCCCCTGATCTGGTGCCATGCAGCAAGTCTTCTTCCGCATACCGATCTTCCAAAGCTGGTTCCCGGACGGCCTGCCGATCCACGGGTTCGGCGTGATGCTGTTTATCACGTTCATCCTGGGCGTCTGGTTCCTGGTGAAGCGATCCAAAGCCACCGGCGTGAGCTTGCCGCGCGATAAGGCCCAGGACATGGTCATTGTTCTGTTCGTGGCCGGCCTCGCGGGCGCGCGGCTCACGTACATGATTCAGTTCAATGTGCCGTTGAAACAGTTCCTGCGCATTTGGGAAGGTGGCATCGTCCTGTACGGCGGAATTATCGCGGGCATCCTGGCTTACCTGCTCTATTTCCGCGTCATCCTTCGGAAAGCGGGCGTTTCCTTCTGGAAGCTGGCCGACGTGGTCGCGCCCGGCCTCGCGCTCTGCATCGCGCTCGGGCGTATCGGCTGCCTGATGAACGGCTGTTGTTACGGGCACGTGGTCGGCGATTCATGTCCGGCGATCGGTTTCCCGGTCCTCACGGCGCCGGCCCGCGACATCGTGGTCGATAGCCAGGCGTTGCAGACGCCAACCGGCTTCACCGTGAAGTCGACCGACGCCGAACCACGGAGCGTGGTCACGGGTGTCGAAGTGGACTCCAGCGCCGACCGGGCCGGCCTGCGACCGGGGGACGTGATCATCGGTGTAAACGGTTCGCCCAACGGCGGCGTGCTGATCGTCTGGGTTCGCAACCGCGAACGAGCGGAGGAACAATTGGCCGCCGTCGCCAAAACGGCACGCGACGAAGGGGCCGAGGCCACGGAATCGACCGGCGATCAAGTCGGTCGCGTTCGCGTGTTCACCCCAGACGCTGAAATCTACAAGAAATTGCGGACGCGCTTCCGAATGGACTTGAACCTGAGCGTGGTCGAAACGGACGTGTTCGCCGACCTCATCAACACCTGGCGACGCGGCGATCATTCCTTCCAGCTTGGCGTCTGGCGCAACGGGAATCCGCAAGAGATCGGACCCATCACGCCGCGAACGATCGGCCTGCACCCGACGCAGATTTACGAAACAATCAGCATGTTGTTGCTCATGGCGTTCCTGATCGCCTTCCACCCGTTCCGGGCCTTCGACGGCCAAGGCTTCGCACTGTTCGCGATGGGCTATGCGATCCACCGGTTCCTGAACGAAATCCTGCGCAACGATACCCCGGTCGAAGGCTTCCAGATGACGCTCTCGCAGAACATCAGCGTGCTGATGTTCCTCTTCGGCATCGCATTGATGGTCGGCCGTTGGTGGGCGGTTCGACGGACGCGAAGCGAGTCCGCCGTGTGAACCCTGACCTCCCCATTTGGAGCTCCATCGAGCGTGAATGAACGCGCTGAGTCCACGACTGATGGGTGACGATCGCGGGTATTCCCGAAGACGTTGGCGTTGAAGTCAGTCAATGGCCCGCTACGCCTACTTGGAAGGCGATCAAATTGCCGGCATGAACCAGCGCCGTATTCTTTGGCCCGCCCCGTCGAACAGCGAGTACGCCACGGGGGTTACCAACAGTGTGAGCAACAGCGAAAGCGCCTGCCCGCCGAGGATGACTTTCGCCATGCTGGCCCGCGAGCCGGCACCTGGACCAGTTCCGAGCGCCATTGGTAACATGGCGGCGACCAGCATCACAGTTGTCATCAAAATTGGCCGAAGGCGCACGCGATTCGCCGATAGGATCGCCTCGTCACGCGCCTGGCCCTTCGCGCGCAACTGGTTCGTGTATTCAACCTGCAAGATGCCGTTCTTCTTCACGATCCCGAACAACATGAACAGCCCCAGCATCGCGAACAAATCGAGCGAGGTTTGCAAGAAAATCAACGACACCAGCGCGAATGGAATCGTAAGCGGCAGGGCCGCCAGGATGCTCACCGGATGGATCAGGCTTTCGAACTGGGCGGCCAGGATCATGTACATGAACACGAAGGCGAGCAGGAAGCCGATCG
>JANLUE010000645.1:0-9909 GCA_031363325.1 Gemmataceae bacterium | reverse complement strand
CGGCCATTTGTTCGCCTTGGCTCGCCAGCTCGCCAACTGACCCCTGACCCTGGCCTTCCGTCGGCCCAAGGTTTCGGGTATGGTCCACCCCATGCTCCGCGAGGTGCCGACCGCCGTTCGCCCCTCGGTGCCGCGACCGCGTCGGTGCGGGCCGCGTCCTTGGCGCTCCAAGTTCAAGGAGGCGTTTCGCGGCATCAAGCTCGGCGTGCGCGGGCACTCCAGCTTCTCGGTCCATTTCTTTTGCGCGGCCGTCGCGATCACCACGTGCGTCGCGCTCGATTGCCGGGCCTGGCAGTGGTGCGCCGTCCTGCTCTGCATCGGCGGAGTGTTCACGGCCGAGCTGTTCAACAGCGCGATCGAGACCCTGTTCCACGGGCTCGACGAATCGGCGAAGACGCGCTGGAACGGTTGCCTACAAGTCGCTGCCGGCGCCGTCCTGACCGCGAGTCTGTTCGCCGCGCTGATCGGCGGCATCGTGTTCGCGCAGCGCATCGGCGAACTATTGCGGTGGTGGGATTGACCGAAGAGCGTTTCGCATCTTTGCGACCGAATTCGCTCGGCGATGAACCATCGCAATGCGCGATTTGGTTGTCGACTGGCCGTCCTCAAGGAAGAATTTCGTCGACCGCGATTGGTTTGGCCGGTGCGGCAAGCGGACTGACCGTATCTCCCGGTCGATAAATCGTCAGAGTCGTGTAGCAGTGGCCATGTTCTTCGGCCGGGTCGGCAACGGGTGAGCGCCGCACTTCGATCCGCCGATCGACGAGGTTGATAATCCAGTAGTCGGAGACGCCAGCAGCCGCGTAAAGGTTCGCCTTCGTGTGCCGATCGTAGGACAGCGAACTGTCGCTGACTTCGACGACGAGCAGGGCGGTTCGCGGATTGTCTCGACTCGTGTGCGTTCGTGGGTCGCCGACAATCACAGCGACATCCGGATCGGGCGATGAACGCGGGCTGAGATCGAGCGGCATCTGGACGCGAACCCAGTGGCCGGCACCAAACACTGTTGCCAATGCGGAACGAAGCAATTCTGTCGCCAGTGCATGATGGTTCCTTTGAGCGGCGATTGGCACGATCTCCCCATCAATCAACTCAACCCGAGCCTCTTCGAAGAAGCCGAGTTCGACCATCCGGTAGAATTCATCGCGGGAGAAGCGATAAGTCGCCGGCCCGGGTACGCTGGCAACGGACATCGGTTAGCCTCCACACCCCTTCTCCGGCCCGACCGCCTCGGCCATGACGTTCAGTTGAATCAGGCTGCGTTCCTGTTCCTTTTCCAAATACGCGCGGCCCTTTTTCACATTGACGTGATCCCAGGGGAGAAGTTCGCCCATCGGCCGTTGGCGATGCACGTACTGCGCGAAGTCGATGCCCACCGTTTCGACCGCCTTCCACCAGATCGACGGATTGAAGCATTCCTTCCAGGCGTCGAGACGGGCCCCGCGTCGCCAGGCTTCGTACAGGACCGGAGCCACGCGTCGGTCGCCGCGCGTCAACAGGCCTTCGAGCAGGCTCGTTTCGATGTCGTGCTGCTTCACGGAGACCGAACGAATTCGACATTTGCTCCGTAAATATTGGCCGGCCCGTTGGAAGTATTCGCGCGTCTGCATGCCGTTCCACTGATACGGCGTGTGCGGCTTCGGCACGAAGTTCGAGACCGACGCGGTGACTTCCGTCGGCTTGCCGCGCACGTCCCGGCCGATCTTCGCGATCACTTCGGACATCTCAATAATGCCATCGAGGTCGACGGTCCGCTCGCCCGGCAGGCCACACAGGAAGTAGAGCTTGACGCGCTGCCAGCCGTTCTTGAACGCCTCGCGGCAGCCTTCGTAAAGATCGTCGTTCTTGATCTTCTTGCGAATCTGTTCGCGCATGTCGTCGCGGGCGACTTCGGGCGCGAGTGTTAGGCCGGCCTTGCGAATCCCCTTCATCAATTGCGGCAAGGTTCGCAATTGATGATTGATGCGCAAGCTCGGCAGCGAAACGCTCACCCCCAGGGGGTGAAACACTTCGTGCATCCGCTTGACGAGTTCCTCGAAGTGCGGGTAGTCGCTACTCGAAAGGCTCAGCAGTGAGATTTCGTTCGTGCCCGTGTTGCGATAACTCTCGAGTGCCGATTGCACGATTGTCTCGACGCTTCGCAATCGCAGCGGTCGTTTGATGGTCGTCGACTGGCAGAAGCGACACTGATGCGGACAGCCGCGCATGATCTCGATGGCGATCCGGTCGTGCGGCGTTTGCACGAATGGGACGACGGGGCGGGTCGGCAGAGGGATGTCGTCGAAGTCTTTCGTGATGGTGCAGGGTGCGATCTGCGTCGGCACATCGGCCCGGGTGCGATGGACGGCCGCGATCGTCCCGTCGGCGTGATACTCCGGCTCGTAGAACATCGGCGCGTAGGCCCAGGCCGTTGATGCGACGAGTTCGGCCAACATTTCCTGGCGGCGGCGAAACGACAAATCGCCTTCACGCTGGGCTTTTTCTTTCAGGCCGATCCACTTCTCCATCACCCAGGGTAGCGACTCTTCGCCATCGCCGATCACGAACAGGTCGACGAACGGAGCGAGCAATTCCGGGTTCTGCGCCCCGGGGCCGCCCGCGATGACGAGCGGGTCGTTCACGCGCCGCTCGCTCGAGAACATCGGGATGCCGCCCAGGTCGAGCATCGTCAGCACGTTTGAATAGCTGACCTCGTACTGAAGGCTGAAACCGATCAGGTCGAACTCGCGGAGCGGCGTGAACGTCTCGAGCGAATAGAGCGGAAGGCGATGGCTCCGGAGTTCCGCCTCCCAGTCGCTCCACGGCGTGAAGGCGCGTTCGCACGCCCACTGCGGATCGGCGTTCAACAGGCTGTAAAGAACTTGCAGCCCGTGATGACTCATGCCGAGTTGGTACGTGTCCGGAAACGCGAGCACGAGCTTGCCGCGCACGCGGCGGTGATCCTTGACGACGACATTCAGCTCGCCGCCGATGTACTGCGCCGGCGTGACCGCGCGGGCCACAATCCGAAACACCGCTTCCTTCAACGCCGAGTTCAACATCGCAGACCCTTGTGGGGACGATCCGTCAGGGGACTAGTTTAGCAGGGTACGGGGTGAAGTCGGCGGCAGAGGTTTTCAGAATCTGCGGAAATGACCAACACCTACTACAGAACTTGCGATGAGAAGAAGTAGCGAGCCCCGACGCTCGATCATCCCTTGACATGTCAACGAATATTGACACTTTGATGCTTAGGCCGGCCCGAGCCGATGCGAAGCCGTCCAATCTTTGGCGTCAATAACGTAGTGCCAGGGTCGATCTCCAATTCACTTCACCTCGAGCAACTCGATTTCGAAGTACACGGTCGCGTTGGGCGGGATCGCGCCGTCCGCGGCACCTTTGTCTTTCCAGGCGAGCGCCGGCGGGATGATGAGCTTGCGCTTGCCGCCGACTTTCATGCCCACCAAGCCTTCCTCCCAGCCTTGGATCACCCGGCCCGCCCCGATCGTCACTGGGAGCGGCTTATCTTTCTTGCGGCTATTGTCGAATTCCTTGCCGTCCTCAAGCGTGCCAACGTAATGCACGTAGACTTTCGATCCGTTTTTCGCTTCGGTGCCGCCGCCGACCTTGACATCCAAATACTTCAGGCCGCTCTCGGTCTTGGTGAATTTCTCGTCCGACTTCTTCTCCTCAGCCGTCACCGGATTTTCGCCGAGCAGCGCCGAAAGCAACCCGACGCCGATCCCGGCAATGACCAACATCGCGACGGCCCCGCCAATGATAACGTTCTTGGACATGGAAATGCCCCTCTCGCGGGCACGAATGAGTTCAGGAGACCTTGAGTAGTTCGACGACGAATGTGAGTTCCGCGTTCGGCGGGATGGCACCGGGGTAGCCTCGTGGGCCGTAGCCGAGTTCGCCGGGGATGACGAGCTTCCGCGTGCCGCCGACCTTCATGCCCGCGACGCCCTCGTCCCAACCCTTGATGACCTGGCCGGCCCCAAGGCGAAACGAGAAAGGCCGCTTCGCATCGTGGCTGCTGTCGAACTTGGTGCCATCGGCCAGCGTGCCGGTGTAATGCACTTCGACGGTCTTGCCACTGACCGCGTCGGCCCCGGTGCCGACCGTCGAGTCTTCGTATTGCAGGCCGCTATTCGTGGTAATCAAGAAAAACTCCCGTTGGTATGCTCTTCTTCAGGATACACCGAAGTCCGGCGAAAGCCCAGGGAGGCCGACAGCGCGAGCCGTGACGGAATGGGAACCGCGATCTGGCCGGTCGTGGCGAGAGCCTACCATAGCGGAATGTTCTCCGTAACCGCGAACGAAGTCCTCGGGGCGATGATCACGCCCGCCTTGCTGATCTCGGCTGCCGGGACGCTCGTCCTGTCGACGAGCAACCGGCTCGGCCGGGTGGTCGATCGGGTTCGCGTCCTGGCCGACATGGCCGAGGCGCTGCATCCGCCGAACGGCGAGCCGGACGACCTCGACGAAAAGCGCGACCTGATCCACCATCAACTCGCCAAGCTCACGGCACGAATCCTGATCCTGGTACCGGCGATCACGACCCTCTATACGGCGATCGGATTGCTGGTCGCCACGAGCATCTCGGCCGGCGTGATCGCGTTGTTCGGTTGGTCGTTCGCGTGGGCTCCCGTCGTGCCGGGCTTGTGTGGGGCGGCGTTGTTGTTTCACGCCAGCGTGCTGTTGGTCCGCGAAGCTCGCCTGGCCGTCGATTCGACGCTTCACGAAATGAGCTATGTTCGCCGGGTCGTCGCCCGCAAGACCGGCCTCGGCGATGTCAAACGGCCCCTGTGAATCGAGTCCATGTTCGCCGACTTGCTCGACTACGAATTGCCGCCGCACCTGATCGCCCAGGAGCCGCCCGGCGACCGCGCGGCGGCCCGGTTGCTCGTCGTCGATCGGGCCAGTGGCTCGCTCGAACATCGGCACTTCCGCGACCTGCCGGAACTGCTCGACCCAGGCGATTTGCTCGTGCTCAACGATACGCGCGTGTTGCCGGCCCGCGTGATCGGTCGACGCGAACGAACCGGCGGGCGCTGGGAGGGGCTGTTTCTCCGCGAAGTCGACGGCCTGTGGGAAATGCTCGCCCAGACGCGCGGCCGACCGGAGATCGGCGAAGTGATCGCGATCGAACCGGGACCGTTGCGATTAGAATTGCGTGGCCGATCGGGCGGGCACTGGCTGGCAGAGCCAACGCCGACCGGCACGCCGGCCGAGCTTTTGGCCGTCTCGGGCCAAGTTCCTTTGCCGCCCTACATCCGCAAGGGTCGTGCTAATTTGGCCGACCGTGAACGCTATCAAACGGTGTACGCCCGGGCCGATGGCTCGGTCGCCGCCCCGACGGCCGGGCTCCACTTCACGCCGAGTCTACTGGATCGACTCCAGGCGCGCGGCATCGGTCGCACGGCCGTCACACTTCACGTCGGGCTCGGCACGTTCGAGCCGATGAGGTCGAACGACCCAGGCCAACATGTCATGCACTCGGAGTGGGGCGAAGTTCCCGAGTCGGCCGTGTGCGCGATTCGCTCGTGTGGCGGAAAAGTCATTGCGGTCGGCACGACGGCCACGCGCGCACTCGAATCGGCCGCCCGCACGTCGGAGTTTCGGCCCTGGCACGGGGAGACCGACATCTTCATTCACCCCCCGTACGAGTTCCAGGTTCTCGATGGCCTGATCACGAACTTTCATTTGCCCCGCACGACGTTGCTCCTGCTCGTTGCCGCGTTCGCCGGCCCGGAGTTGATTCGTCGAGCGTATGCGGAGGCCGTGCGCGAAGAATATCGCTTCTTCAGCTACGGCGACGCGATGTTGATCCGCTGAAGCACACGCGACATCAGCAACCACTCTCTTGTGAGTTGCTCGGGCGATTGAAGCCGCACCGCTCGCCCGCCCTCACGCCAGCGCCGCGCGCACCGCCGCTTTCGTCTTTTCCAGGCCTTCCTTCGCCACTTCAAACGGGTCGCGTTTGTAGTATTCCAGGTTGAACAATTCCAGCGACAGCATGCCGCGATAGCCCACGTCCCGAAGCGTGCGGAACACGTCCTTCAACGGTGCGACGCCATCGCCGGGGAACACGCGGTCGGCGTCCTTGATCATGGTTCGATCGAGTCCCTTCGGATAGTCGTTGACGTGGAAGATGCCGATCGACTTGCCTTGCAGAAGCTTCAGGCCATCGAAGCCCGAGCCGCCCTTGTACAGGTGGTAGATGTCCGGGAGGACGCAGGCCTTCGGGTGGGCGCTCTCCATCGCGACCAGGACCGCTTCACCGAGTTTGCTCAGCGACTTCGAGAAGCCCCAGACTTCGACTTCGGGAATCACGCCGATCTTCGCGCCGAGGTCGGCCAGCACGCGATAGCGGTCCGTGATGGCCCCCAGGTCGGTGAGGGCCTTGTCAGTCGCGCCGACCGGCGGGGCCGCGATCCGCGTACCGCCAATGGCGAGCACCATTTCCATGTCGCGCTTCGCGTCGTCGAGGCCCTTCTGGCGTTCCGTCGAATCGTCCACGATCCAGCGGGCGAAGCCAATCGCACTCTCGACCTTCAGGCCAAGATCGTTGAGCTGCTTGCCGAGATCCTTCAAGTCGCCGCCGGCCGTCGTGTATGCTTGCAACTCGCCGATCCACGGCTCGAGCGCCTGGTACCCGGCCTTCGACGCGATCTTGGCGACCGCGTCAATCGGCAGTTTTTGGCCGCGAATCGTGCTCGAGTTGAACGAGTACCCGAACGGCTCGGTGGGGTCGGCGGCGTAGGTTGGCGAAGCCGAGGCGGCCAGGGCCAGGGCCGGGGCGGCCCCAAGGAGTTCGCGGCGCGACATGGTCATCTCGAAGCCTCCGGGCGGTCCGAGACAGTGTAGTCCCCCGGCTCGTCGGCGGGCCGAGACTACAGTTTCATCCGAAGAATCCACGGCTTGAACGACTTGGTCGTCTTGTCCGGCGGAGTGGACGGCAGGAAGTAGATGCGGTTGTCGTAAATCGTCATGCGAAAGACGAACAGTTCCTTCACGCCCGCCTCGGTCTCGGCGACGAAGATCGCGGTCTGCAAATCGTCGGAGACCTGCGTCCGCCAAGTCGTTTTGAAGACGACGCGTTCCATGGGGAAGTTCCCCTCCGTCAATCGATGCTCCTTGAGATAGCGTGGATCGATGAATTCGCGCAACTTGCCCGCCTCGGCATCCGTGTAGCGATTGTAATGTTGGACCGCGTAGACCTTCGTGATGACAGGCCAGGCTTCGGTGAGATGCTGACGCTCAGCAGGGGTCAGCGCGGCCCGTCCGCAGTCCGGATCGTCCGCCTTGATCGCGATGCCAAACACCGGCTTGGCCGTGGCCATCTGATTGGCGGGGAACCAATGTTCAACGACCAACCGATTGCCAACCGTCGTCCAGCGTTCGACGCGATTGTCGTCCCAGGCGATCACGATCGCCCCTCCGTCGATCGTGGCTGTTCCCGCTGATTTCCGGGTCAATTCGACGACGGAGGCCGTACCGTCCGCGCGAATCTCGCACGACTCGCTGGCCCCATTGGCGAACTCAACGCTCCACTTGCCCACGGGGAGTTCCATGGAAGGTCTTGCGTGCGAGCCTTTCGAGTCATGAGTCGGGGGCGCGCCGCCGCCCCAGACTTGAGAAATGAACAACCCGATACAAGCGAAGGCCACGAAGGTCGCGGAAACCGCTTTCAATTTGGCAAGCAACATGTTCTTCAACACTCCTTCCGTAAGTGCAGTGACCTCGGACGAAACGACCGCATGGGCTGGGCCTCCCGAAGCGACACTGGCTGCGGCCCTGACCGTGGAAACGACCAGCAGTGTTGGCACCTTGGCCGACAACGCCAGCCCGAACGTGCCTGCGCCAAGGGTGAGCGCGTGTCGAGCGAGCCGCTTCGCCAGCAGAGCGCGACCGCGTGCCAGGCGACTGGCCACGGTGCCGGGCGGGCATGACAGTTGGCGGGCCGCATCCTGTTGCGTCCGACCTTCGAGTTCGCAAAGCACGATCACCGAACGGTAATGCTCCGGCAGGCGACTGAGTTCCGCGTCGAGCGCCTGTTGCAATTCTGGATTGGGCTCCGGCGGTGCGACCGTTTCAGAAACTTCGCTCAAGGAGGACTGGCGCGATCGTCGCTTGCTTCGCACGGTTCGAGCCTCGAGTGCCGTTCGATGGGCCACGCCGTACAGCCAATTGCCAACGAGGTGGCGAGGCCGCACGGTGGCGGCCTTGCGGGCCAGGACAAGAAACGTCGCCTGGAACGCATCCTCGGCGTCGTGTTGGTCGTGTAACACGCGCCGGCAGACCCCGAGCACCATCGGCCCGTGGCGACGGACGATCTTCTCAAACGCTGCTTCGTCGCGCCGGCCGACGAAGGCATTGAGGAGTTGGCCATCGAGTGAGTCAGGCTCACCGGCGGCGAGAGCGATCCGTCGAAATTGGTCGATCAGCCGCATTGCCCAACCGATCGGATGTTGGAACCTTTGGGCTCTATCGACTATTGGGGCGATGCCGACGAATTCTTGCAGCAGTTCTTGTTGTTTGAAACGAAACGGGCGGAAATTCCAATTTCACGCGACACCCGCTTGGCCTTCGCGAGTCTCGCCGATCGCAAACGTTGGCGCGGCATGGCGGATGCCGTCCGCGAAATGGGGCGATAGGCCGAGGAAATCGCTTACTGCCAGCCGCGACGCCGAAACAACAGGACCGCCGCGAGCGCCCAGCCGAGCGCCAGGGCGGTGCTCGCGGCCAGATTGTACCAGTGTTCCGGGCGAATTTGATTCGTGATCGTCGCGTGCAGGATGTGCGGGGCGTGATACTCCAGGGCCAGACGCGGTATCCAGGTGATGTTGTTCTGTTGGCAAAGCAAGAGAATCATCGCGACGGCCAACATATAGCACAACGCCCCCAGGCTCGCGGCCCGTTGCGTTTTCGCGAGGCACGCGACCGTCATGCCGATCCCGAGTGTACCGATCGCGAGGGTACACAGCGACATCCAGAAGAACGGCCGAGCCAGTACGGCCGGGTTGTGGATGCCGGCGAGAATCGTCGCCAGGATGATTCCGAACGCCGGGTAGAACAGAAATTTCGCGGCCAGAATCTCGGCGGCCGACGCGGGACTCAGTGCCTGGGCCAAGAGCAAACCGCGTTCGCGCTCCTCGCAGGTGAGCGAAGGCATCAGGTACACGCACGTGAAGCAAAGCGAGAACATCACGAGGGCCGTCGCGATCGCGGCCCGGAGGTCGAGCGCTCCACCGATCACGGGTCGTTCCTTCAGGTCGAGCGCCGGCAAGGCGACGGGTCGCGAGCCATTGGCGAGCCCCAGGTAGCGCTCGCGCATGCGCGCGTAAGCTTCCCGTTCCGTCCACATGTCGTCGTCGAGTTTGGTTTGCTTGAAATCGAGCGCGACATCGACGCCGCGCCCCTTCAGGTCTTTCGCGGCCAGACCGTGGAAATAGCGAAACGATTCGCGCCAAAACCACCGTTCGTAGACGGCCATGCCCGCCCGGTCGCCGTTGGGAAAGCGCAACCAGACGCGATAGCCGGGAACTTCGGCGGCCGGCAGCGTTCGCATTTCAATGCCGCCGGTCCCCGTTTCGTATTGCAAATGGTCGTCCGGCTCGATTGGTCGATTGATTGGGTAGAAGAGAATGTTCGATTTTAACCCAGGGGGCACGTGTTCCCGCAGGTGGGCGACCCAGCCATCGTCTTCATTGTCGAAGCGAATGATGCAATGGTGAATCCCGCCGATGAGCGAGGCCGACTTGTCCTCGTCGCCCGCCGGGTTGAGCGCGGCGAGCAACAGCGAGGCCGTGACGAGCAGGCCCGCCAGGGCCAGCCCGCCTCGGTTCGTCGCATGTCGGAGCGCCTCCTTGTGGAGGAGCGTTCGGAGGATGTGCCAACGCATATCGGTCATTGGTCATTGGT
>JANLUE010000638.1:0-6013 GCA_031363325.1 Gemmataceae bacterium | reverse complement strand
CAACGAACCACCACGACTTACGATTTGATCGGAAACGTCACGTCCGTCACGACGCCGTCGGCTGGCTATTCGATTACTCCGCAGACGACCATTTTCGGTTACGACAAGCTGAATCGACAGACGGTGGAAGTGGACGCCATGTCGGCCCGAACCACGTACCTCTACGACGTGGCTGGCAATCAGACGGCGATGATCGACAAAACGGTCGGCACCACGGCCTACGACTTCGATGCGGCCAACCAGCGGACCAAGGTCATCGACCCGATCGGCCGAACCACGATTTCCGCGTTCGACCCGGCTGGGAACGTCACGGCAGTCCTCGATGCCAACGGGCGGACGACGGTTTACGAATACGATCGAATTGATCAACAAAACAAGGTCACGGACCCCCTCGGACGAGTCTCGCGCAAGGAATACGATGACAACCGCAATTTGACGGCCGAAACGGACCCCCGAGGCATTCGGGTCGAGTATCAGTATGATCCGCTGAACCGTCAGACGGTCGTCCGCAAGGGGAACGATTCGACGATTGCTGCTCAAGCGTACGACATTACGACGAATGTTTATGATGCCGTCGGCAATTTCATTCAGACGATTGACCCGAACAACAACCTCACCGTGTTCGCGTACGATGCCCGTGGCAATCGCACAGCCGTCACGGACGCCAATTCGAAGACGACCTACTTCTATTTCGATTCGGTCGGCAACGTCACGAACACGCAAGATCCGGTCTATCATTTCACGGCGACCTACTACGACGCGCTGGACCGCCCGACCAATGTCGTCGATCATCTCGGACAGCAGACAGCCACCACGTACGATGCGGCGGGCAATATCTGGTCCATCACGGCCCCATACAACAACTCCCCAATCTACACGACGGTTTTCGCCTATGATCCGCTCAATCGACGGGTGACAAGCCAGGATCCGATCGGTCGACTGACAACAATCGCGTACGACGCGATGGGCCGAATGGTGCAGTCCACCGACCCGCGCGGTCAATCGAAGTGGTTCGAATACGACAAGGCGGGCCAGCTCACCGCCGTCTGGGACGCGAACGACCCGGCCCGCCGCACGAGCTACGACGGCGTCGGCAAGGTGTTGACGGAAGTTGACGAGAAAGGCCGGCGTACCACCTATTCGTATGATCCAGCCGGTCAGCCAACGTTCATCCAGCGGCCGCTCGGCGAATACTCGAATTTGTATTACGACGGCTCGGGAAATCGCGCTCGTGAGGTCGACTCGACCAATCGAACGACCGACTACTATTACGACGATCTATCCAATCGACTGTTCTCGGTCGACAAGGGAGGCGTTTCCGACACGCAATACGGCTACGACGCCGCCGGCAATCGGACCGGAGTTCAGGAGGGTTCAAATCCGATACTATTCAGTTTCGATCGACTCAATCGACAGACCGCAGTGTACAGTTTTAGCACGCAGCTTTCGGGAGCCACATATGACGATGCGGGAAATCGGGTTGCGACCTCGGACGCGTATGGCCGGCTCACCGTGTATGCTTTCGACGGACTCAATCGCGCTACCGGAGTGACCGACCCGCTCGGTCGATTCAGTCAATCGAAGTATGATGCTGCGGGACGCCTCACCGAGGTGGTCAACCCAGCCATGGAACGGACAATCTTCGTATTCGACGCAGCGAATCGCAAGATTGCTGTCAAAGATCCGCGTGGATTTATCACTACAACGTCGTATGATCCGGCCGACAATGTCACGGAGGTTCGTGACGCAGTTGGGAACATTAGTCAATATCAGTACGACGACGAAAGCAACAAGATCCTCGCAATCGACCCGAACCAGAAGCGAACGACATACACGTACGATCCCTGGGACGGCGTTTTGAGTTATGTTCAAGATCGAAACGGCTTGTGGCGGGGATTTCAGTACGACTCGAAGGGTCGCGTCAACGTCGAGCTTTGGTACGCATCGAACGGAGTACAAGAAGCGGCAAGGACGACTTACGTTTACGACCCCGAGGATCGCATTCTCAGCAAACAGACATCCGCGGGAACAACGAACTATGCCTATGATTCCGCCGGCCGACTCTGGTCCGAGCGGCAAGCGACCGGCTTTACAATTACGTACACGCTTGACTCGAGCGGAAATCACCTCGGGGCGACCGACAATCTCGGCGGCACTACGACCTCGACATACGACTCGCTCGACCGCCTGTTGACTCGTTCGTTCGCGGATGGTACCCGTTCCGCCACCTTTAACGTGGCCTGGAACTCGAATAGTCAAGTCACTCGTGTCGGGCCGGGCGGCGCGACTGATCCGCGAACGGACTATACCTATGACCCGGTGGGCCAACTCACGATGGTCCGGGCCAATTCGACGAGTTCATCGAGCGGCCCATTCCTCACATATGCATATGATCAGGCTGGCCGAGTGACGCGCCAGGGGGCGAGCGACTCGACGTTTGTCGCGACCTATTCGTACGACTTGGCGGGCCAACTCATTGGCGACAACGGAACGACTCTTTCCTACGATCAGGTGGGCAATCGCACGAACACGGGTTACTCGACGGCCACTGGCAATCGCATGTCGTCCGACGGAACCTGGACATTCACCTACGACTTCGAGGGCAACCGATCGCGAATGTCCAAGGCTGGCGAGGTTTGGGACTTCCAGTACGACCACCTGAACCGCTTAATCCAGGCCGACCGTCGGACGGCGGTGGGTGGGCCGTCGATTCGCATGCTCGGGTTCATGTATGACGCAGACGGGCGGCGGATCGGCCGCTCGGACGACCCGGACGGGTCGAGTTCATCGGCTCAATCGCCGGTGGTCGAGTGGTATGGTTACGACGGACAGAATGCGATCGCCGATTTCACGGTCACGGGCGGACAAGCCCCGGTGACGCAGGTCCGGCGACTGTATCGAGACGGCGTGGATGAATTGGTCGTGCGCCTGACGACTGGCGCGACGCCCCACGCCTGGTATCAGACGGCCAAGCTCGGCTCCGTTTGGCGGCTAGCCGACGACAACGGGACGCAATTGGGCCAAATTCGTTACAGCGCGTTTGGAAAAACCCTTTCGGACACCACGGCCGATTTCGGGATTGGCGACCGTTACAAGTACACGGGCCGCGAGTGGGAGGGTTCGTTCGGCGCGTACTACAACCGTGCGAGATTCTACGACCCGGCCGCAGGGCGGTTCTACAGCGAGGACCCGATCAGCTTCGCGGCCGGCGACGCGAATCTGTACCGGTACGTGGCGAACTCGCCGACGAACTTGAGCGACCCGTCTGGGCTCGATCCGTGGTATAAATACCTTCCGATTGTCATGTTCGCGGATGTCGTGACGAATTCGTGGGATCAGTATCAACTGGATGGCAAGGCCGCCGCCATCAAGGGCGAATCCGGTCCGTCGCTATTGAGCGTGACGGCCGACAATTTCGGGACGGCCGGGTATCAGGGCCTGGAGGGCATGCGGGATGGCTCGGTGATCGTGGCGAATCAGTTGACGTTCGAGAAGATCGATTCGCTGAAGTCGCAGTCGGACCGATTGATCGCGGAGAACGGCGGGCTGTACGAAGTTGCCGACGTGGCCGGGGCCGAAGCGCGGGAGGCGCTCGTAACTGCGGCGACTCTCGGAACGGGCAGCCTGCTGGTCCGGGGTGGAGTGAAGGTGGCGGGATTGCTCGGGCCGAACGTGGCGCAGAAACTGGCCTGCGGCGTTCAGACGTTGATGAAGGCGGCACAACCGGTGCTGGCCGGAGCCCAGGCGTATCACGTTGGCTCGACGGCGGTCGAAGCTGGTCAGATGATCGCCGACGGGGACGTTCGCGGCGGACTCAAGAAGCTGACTCAAAGTGCGTTCGGCTCGATCGGTCTCGGTTCGGCAATACGGGGGTCGGCCAACCTGTTCCGCGCGGCCCGCGGCGGCACGGCCGAACTGGCCCAGTTCCTGAAGAGCTGCTTCGCGGCGGGTACGCCGCTCCTGGTGCCGGGCGGGTCGAAGGCGATCGAGGAGTTCCGAAGCTACGAGGAGTTCGGCGACGGGTGCGACCGAATCTTGAGCCGCAGCGAGTCCGACCCGAGTGCGCCGATCGTGGCGCGTCGGGTGCTGCGCAAATTCGTGCGAGTGAGCCCGATCCTCAATTTGCACGTGGGCGGTCGGATCGTCGGCACAACGGCCGAGCACCCGTTCCACGTCGTGGGCCAGGGCTGGATTCCGGCGGGCGAGTTGCACGCGGGCCTGTGGTTGTCGGCGAGTTCCGGCCCGCCGGTTCGGGTTGACGGAATCGCGGACAGCGGTCGGGTCGAGACGGTGTACAATCTGGAGGTCGAGGACGATCACACGTACTTCGTTGGCGCGGAAGCGTGGGGGTTGGATGTTTGGGCTCACAATGCAACATGTCTGCCAACGCCACGAAGTGCGCGGCATGGCCTACCAGATCATCATGGGGCCATGAATGCACAAGCTCATCTGTATATTAGTGGTATTCCTCATGCGCAGATGCCGAAAGGCGTATTTCCGGCGGCGCGCGCAGGTGGGCATCCGACGCTGGAAGTTCGAACAAATCAAGGCACAATCAATCCTCTCCATGTAGATGGGCCTGCGCTTCGAACATCTACGGGAAAAATCCTTAGGCCAGATGTCCAGGTACTGGGAACTGATGGCCGTGTCTACGTCACTGAGATTACGCGATATCTTCCAAATGGACAGGTTAACATTCCATATCAACAAGCCCGTCGCCGAGAACTACGGGCGGTGTTTGGTCGATCCTTTGGCGGATACGATCAAGTTGACATTTAATGTCGAAGTTCGTGGCTCACATAGAGTGCCAACAGATTGGAGAAATCGTGTCAACAGTCCATCATGTCCGATATCAAGCGTTCTGTGCAATGTACTTTGAAGCAGACCGAGTGCTCTCAGGAAATGACCTCGGCCGGCTCTGGGCGAGCGCCTCTCATCTCGGAAATGAAAAGTGTTACGGCAGTTTTTGGCATCGAAATGAAGTCCCGGATTCGAGTCGCACTTACACCTATCAAGTCGGACAGCCAGGTCTTTTTGAACAGTTAATTGAGCGGAATGCAGAGCCAATATTCGGAGGAGTCAGCGCTGGACAGGCAACCAGAAGGACTGTCGACTGCGACTTTCATTTTTCACACATAGAATCGGATCAATTTCTTGGCCACGAGACACTTCCTCTGTTCCTCATGGGAGTTTCAGGGCAATGGCTAGAACGAATTGAGCAAGCCAAATTCCTTGATATGTTGTATGCGCAACTGGAGGTTTCTGATGCCTACGTTCCAAGATATGGCTTGTTTGATCTGGCTGCCTCAGAAGACTGCTATTCAGGGCTTGTATACACTCCAAATAGCTCAAGGAATGCTCCGCTTCATCGTTGGATTGAGCATTTAAGATTCGTGCATGGTAGCTCGAATCGCCGCGATCAAGTTCGTGGACTCTATTGGGGGAATTATTTCGGGCCAGCGATCTTGGAGCGGCTTGGAGGGCGAGAAAGATTTCTTTCGGGATTTCGATCAGAGGCTCGCGACGCATTTGGCCAACCGACATCTTTGGTGTGGGAGTTTACTAACGGCGTATTCGTGAGCCTAAGTTTGGACCCTCTTGCTTGCAAGCCAGGAACTGCACTTCATGGCGGCGTTACGCGAAATCTACATGCTTTGGTCGTTGAACTCGGTGAAAATGGCGCAATGGATCCTTGGTCACGACTATGATTGCACGTGTGCCGGAGAAACTTCTCCACAATCCCCTTTTCGCCAATGCAGCGTGTTTTCAGGGGATCTTGAAATCATGAACAGTCTCTGCTCATAGAGTATAATAGCTCGTCCAAGCAAGTGGCGGCACCCAGTTGATTTATAGGCAAGCTGGGCACGGTGTGGCGGGTCGATGGGGACACGGGCGGGCCGGTGGACACGCTGCGGTACGACGCGTTTGGCAAAGTCGTGTCGGAGTCGAACGCGGCGCAGGGGGACCGGTACAAGTTCACGGGCCGGGAGTACGAAAGCGCGTTCGGGGCGTA
>JANLUE010000603.1:0-4774 GCA_031363325.1 Gemmataceae bacterium | reverse complement strand
CCTAACCAAGCGACGTTTTCCGCGAATTCCGATGGTATTATGTGAATAGCCCGAAATCCTTCGCGGTTTCTGGGGTTGGATGAAGTAGCCGCTTCGCCGACACCAATCGCCCGCGAAAGGATTTCGAGTGAGAACTATCTTCCGGTCTTGGTGGCGGAAATGCAAGCGCCAGATTGATCGTCGCTTGGGCGACCGCTCTCACACTCATTCGGGGCCGGCGTTCTCGGCGCGGAACATCGACTACGACGTTTCGCAGCGGGACCGGGCGATTGGTTGCGGCGGCATCGGCCTCATTCATTCGCTCGTCCAGCACGTCGGCCTGGCCAAGGCGATCGACGAACACCTGCACGTGTTGAAATTCCATTTGCCCTATCACGAGTCCGATCATGTGCTCAGCATCGCCTACAACCCGTTGCTGGGCGGCACCTGCCTCGAGGACATCGAGCTCCGACGCCACGACGAAGCCTTCCTCGACGCGCTCGGGGCCGATCGTATTCCCGATCCCACGACGGCCGGCGATTTCTGTCGCCGCTTCGGCCCGGCCGACCTCCGCGCTTTGCAGGAGGCCGTCGACGTGAGCCGTCGACAAATCGCTGCTCGACCACGAGTGGCACCTCTACAACGCGGCCTGCTCGGCCGCGCTCGCGGGTCGGGGCGACGGAATCGATGCTCCGCCTCCGGCCGAACGGCCCAAGTTCCGGGCCGACGCCTTGGCCATGCTGACCGCCGACTTGGTGACCTGGCGGAAAAAACTCGCCGACCCAAAGGACGCGATCGCCGTCCGGAACAAAATGGTTCACTGGCAAAACGATGTCGATTTCGTGTTCGTTCGGCACCCTTGGTTAACGCGCTTCCTCCCGGCCAACGAACGGCTCGCCTGGGAGCGCCTTTGGACCGACGTGCGGAAGCTCGAAGAAGACTCCAAGCGGAGCATCCGTTGACCCAAGCGGCTCGCGCCGTTAGCCTTCCCCTCCCGGCGTTTGTCCGTCCGGGACGCCGGGGTGTTCACAATGGCCGAGCAACCGATTCGCCCGACCCGCCCACCTGCTTCTCGCGGGCGGTACTTGAAGTTTGTCCAGTCGTATCGCGAACGACGGCTCGACGACCCGACCGACAAGCCGAACGAAGAGCAGCCCGCGGATGCGGACCCGAAGGCCAAGAAGCGGGCGAATCGTCGCACCTATCTTCGCGCCTATCTCGGCTGGCTTCGGCCGCATCGCTCGGCCGTGGTGTTCGTCTTCGCGGTCGCACTCGTTGGGGCCGGGCTCGAAATGGTCGAGCCGCTGTTCATGCGGTTCATCATCGATTCCGTCCTGCTGCGGACGGAACTCGATTCTTCGGAGAAGCTGGAACGCTTGCATCTGGTCGGGGCCGTGTTTCTGGGAACCGTCGTGTTCGCCAAGGCACTGGGAGTGTTCAAGGACTATCGCCAGCGTTTGCTGAATACGCAAGTGATGCTCGGCCTGCGTCGATCGCTCTACGACCGCCTGTTGCGCTTGCCGCTCCCCAATTTGTGGGAAATGAAGACGGGAGGTTTGCTCTCGCGACTCACCGGCGACATCGATACGACAACCGGCCTCTTGCAGATGGCCGTCATCTCGCCCGCGCTGTCGATCATCCGCCTAACGGTCGCGGTCGTTGTCTTGCTGTCGTTGAACTGGCGACTCGCGTTGATGGCCATGGCCGTCATTCCCGGTGCGATGCTCATGAGCTTCGCGTTCGCACGACGCGTGCGGCCGATCTACCGCTCGGTTCGCAAGGACGTGGAGGAGATCGACGGTCGAGTCGGCGAAACGTTCTCCGGGATCCGCGTCGTCCGGGCGTTCGGCCGGGAGACGCGCGAACTGTTGACGTACCTGCTCGGCCGACACACGGTCCTGCGCAAGGAGCTGTTCGCCCATCGTCGCGAGCTGGTTCTGTGGACCTCCTGGGGTCTGTTGGTGAGCAGCGTGAACGTGGTGATCTTGTGGTACGGCGGCTATCTGAACGCGACCGGTCGAGCGTCGATTGGCGACATTATGGCGTTTCAGTGGTACACGTTCTTGTTGCTGAACCCGGTCTGGAACATCGTGAACTCGTTCTCGGAGTTGCAGCGTTCGCTCGCGGCGATGGAGCGCGTCTTCGAGGTATTGGGCACGCCGGCCGACAAGCCGGATCGACCCGACGCGATCGACGCGCCGACGGTCGTGGCCGAAGTTCGATTCGAGAGCGTCGAGTTCGAATACCGCCCGGATCGGCCCGTGGTCCGCGATTTCAACGTGGTCGTTCCCGGCGGGTCGGTCGTCGCGCTGGTCGGTCGGAGCGGGGCCGGCAAGACGACCGTGACCGACCTCGTCGCCCGGTTTCACGACCCCTCGCGTGGCCGGATTCTGGTCAATGGGACCGACATTCGGGACTTTCGCCTAACAACATACCGAGACCTTTTGGCCGTCGTCCCGCAGGACGTGTTCCTCTTCGATGGTTCGGTCCGCGACAACATCGCGTACGGTCGCCCCGGCGCGACGGCCGAGGAAGTCGAACTGGCCGCCCGGCAGGCGAACGCGCACGAGTTCATCGTCAAGTTGCCGCTCGAGTACGAGACGTTCGTCGGCGAACGCGGCGTGAAACTCTCGGGGGGTCAACAGCAACGATTGGCGATTGCCCGGGCGATCCTGGCATCGCCGCAAATCTTGATCCTCGACGAGGCGACGAGCAATCTGGACACTGAGAGCGAACAATTGATCCAGGCGGCGATGGCCGAGTTGCTCGCGGGCCGCACGACATTCGTGATCGCCCACCGACTTTCCACGGTGCGTCGCGCGGACCTGATTCTGTTGATGGAGGAAGGCCAGGTCGTCGAACGCGGCACGCACGAGCAATTAATGAATGCCCGTGGAGCGTATCACGGCATGGTGCTTCGGCAGATGGAATCGAACGAATCGGAGGAATGGCGCTGACTCACACAATTGGACGCCGAAGATGTAACTCCGCCGATTCGGCTCGCCCAGCGGAGTCTCATCTTACCGTCGGTCCTTCAAAATCTCCCGCGCCGCGTTCAGGCCAGATTCGAGTCGTGCGGCGGTTCCAAGGGGAATTCTCCGGTGCATTCATCTTTCTCTAAACCGTTCTATGCAGCAGGGTGCTTGTGAAATCCAACTCATTCCACGTTCCATTCTTCATAGTGGCGGTCGATCGTTTCTTTCATTCGCTGGTAATTCGCTTCCGTGTAGTCGACGTGAAACTCCGATGGCAGCGAGCCCTGCAGGAGCTCGATATACTCATGGATGTACTTGCCCTTTCCAAAGTCGAAATAGTGCATCGCGAAGGCGTTACCCTCGTCTGACAACATGTCGTCGATCAGACAGCAATCCCACCACTCGTAGACTTGGTGAATCGATGTGCTACCGGCATGAAACTTCGCGATCTCGTCACCAGACTCTTCAATAAACCACGGGCTCATCAACTCATTTTCGATGAGCCAACGGAGGAAGACGACGGTATGATTGGCGGCGTGTTCTTCGGGCAGTCCGTGTTGTTCGATCGATTCGTAGTGGTATTTCGCTTTGTCGTAGACGTGAGGGGAATGCATACCTGTACTATTCCATTCCGAGATAACTCAACCACACGATCAGAGTCCGCCGTCGTTGGTGAGGCTGAAACTCGATGACGCCGGTGCGCGTAGCCGTTTGAGCGTCGAACGTTTTTCTCATCTTACCGTCGGTCCTTCAGAATCTCCCGGGCCGCGTTCTGGCCGCACGCGCCCATGACGCCGCCGCGGGGATGGGCGGCCGCACCGCACTTGTAGAGGCCGCGTATCGGCGTGCGATAGTCGGCGAAGCCAGCGACCGGGCGGAACGAGAACATGCTCGACATCGCCATCGAACCCTGCATGATGTTCCCGCCCGTGAGCCCATAGATTCGTTCCATGTCGACGGGGGTCAACACCTGGCGATCAATCACGGACGCTTTGAAGTTCGGGGCGTATTCGTTCAACACGTCGAAGCAGCGGTCGGCGAACTTGTCTTTTTCCAATTCCCAGGTCGTGTACTTGAGGTGATACGGGGCGTACTGCACGAACATACTGATGATGTGCTTGCCCGGCGGCGCGAGCGTTGAATCCAGGGCGGTCGCCATCGTGCATTCGAGCATCGGGTTCTTCGCGGTCTCGCCGTACTTCGCGTCGTCGTAGGCCCGTTCGATGTACTCCATGCTCGGGCAGACGTGCATCGTCCCGTGATGTTGCGGGCCGATGCCCGCGTCCGGCAAGCACGAGAATCGCGGCGGCTCGCTGACGGCCACGTTGATCTTCACCGTCGCCGAGCTGTAATCGATCCGCTTGATCGCCGCCGTGAATTCCGGCGGCAGGTCTTTCGAGTCCATCAACTTCAGGAACGTGACATTGGCATCGACGCACGAGGCGACAATCGGGGCGTGGAACTCGGTCCCGTCGGCCAGCGCCACGCCGACGGCCTCGCCGTCGCGGACCAGAATTTTACCGACGGCCGCGTTCGTGCGAATCTCCGTGCCGCGTGACTTGGCGGCCGAGGCAAGGCTGTTCGAGATCGTGCCCATGCCGCCGCGAACGTAACCCCAGACGCCGCGAACGCCGTTGCATTCGCCCATCACGTGATGGAACAAAACGTACGCAGTACCGGGATGCGATGGCGGCGCGAACGCGCCGATCACCGCGTCTGTCGCGATCGTCGCCTTGAGTTGGTCCGACTCGAACCAGCGATCGAGGATCGGCGACGCGGCCCCGGACAGAATCTCGACCGCCTCGGTCGCCACGCCGCGC
>JANLUE010000578.1:0-2113 GCA_031363325.1 Gemmataceae bacterium | reverse complement strand
GTACTCAGAGTTGGTTCGTATTCACGGTTCCGATGTCTGCATCGCCGCTCGCGCCGCATCCGCCAATGGCCCCATGATGTTCAGCACGTTGCCGAGTTGTGCCATCCGCATCCCGTAGCGGTCGAGGAACTCGGCGAGGGCGAATTCGTTTTCCAGGTCGTCGGCATCTTCTTCCGTGAGTCGGCGGGTGGCTTCATCCAGGATTCGCATGAAGGCCCGTTCGACCTGGGGGACGGCGCGGAGGCAGCTTTCGCCGGCCTCCGGGAACTCGTCGCCCCAACGCGCCAGGAACAACTGCCACTTGGCGATGTTGCTGTGCGACTCGTGGGCGGCCCGGAGATAGGCGACCTGTTCGCGGCCAATTTCGATCAACTCGCGGAGCAAATCGACCTGGGCGTCGTTGCCCGAACCGGCCGTCGGATTCGGCAGCGACGCGCTGGGCGGGGCGACCACGAACTGGAAGTGCATCTCGGCGAATCCTCGTTGGGCGCGCGGCCAACCCGCCCCCACATTATATGGACGGCCACTCCCGACCGCGCCGCCGGAATTATCGGCAATCACGACTGTTTTTTCACCAAAGACTCCGAACTCCGGTTTCCTCACTTCGCACTCGCCAAGATTCCATTCTGCATTCGGCGTCGCGCGTGTAACCTGAACGGTATCTCTTCGATCGCGGAGCCGTCCCGTGCCCACGAACCCGGACCGCCGTGCTTTTCTGGCCGCCGCCACGGCCGTTGCCTTTGGCCCGACCGATTTGGGTGCCAAGGATCCGCCCAAGCAGCCAACCGGCGACGACCTCAAGGTTTTGCCAGCCGACGAAGTGCCCGCGATCCCGGCCGGGGCCCGCCGACTCGGCTCGCGGTCGATGCGCGTCACGAACTATATCAACCGCATCAAGTTCACGCCGACGGGGACAAAGCTGGTCGCGGCCGAAGGGGACGAGATTCGCGGCTGGGACGCCCGGACCGGGAAGGTGCTGTTCCGCTTCAAGTACCCCGAGGGCTTCACCGTCTCGGCGGGCCGACCAACGACCGGCGACACGTTCGCGCTCTTGGTCCATCCGTCGAACGGGGGCAACTATCAGTTTCGGCACTACGCGTTCGGGTCCGGCAAGCTCATCACCAAGACCGACGCGCTCGACTTCGTGAACTCCGCGAACGATTGCTTCAGCCCGGACGGAGCGCGGGCGGCGCTGATTCTGAACAATACGCTCGTAGTCCTCGATGCCCTCAAAGGCAAGGAACTGTGGCGTGAGGATCTGCCGGCTCAGTCGATCGGCGGGCTCGTCTTTGCGCCGGACGGCAAGCAGTTGATCCTCGGCAGCCTGCGCGAGGTTCGCGTCTTCGACGTGGCGACGAAGAAGGTCGTCCGCGAACATCGAGCCGAGTTGCCGAAGAAGGAAGACGGTGGGGACAACGCCCGGGTCGCCGAGCCGATCGTCTCGCCGGACGGCGTGTGGATCGCGGCCCAGGCCGGCACCGACGAAGACGCGATCGCGATCTGGCACGCCGCCGACGCGAAGCCCAAGTTCGTGGTCAAGTCCGCCAAGCCACTCGCCTTCACGACCGACGCGCTAATGACCTTCCACGAGGGTCGAATCACGTTCTGGGACCTGAAGTCCGGCAAGGAACTCCGGCATCTGGTCGTTGGAGCGCACGAATTCGAGGTGTCGGCCGATGGCTCGATCCTGGCCGTCTCGATCGACGATGCCGTCCTGTTGCTCGACGCGAAGACGGGCCAACCGCTGCCACACTCGGCCGACCCGCCGGGCTTGCCGACGAAGTTGCAATTCCTCGGTGATCGTATTCGCGGCGAAGTTCGCGGCCCGAAGTGGTTCGAGTGGACCGAACGAAGCCGGGCCAGCCAGGCGTTGACGATTCCGAATCTCGGCGACATGACCCTGGTCGCGCTGTCGAACGACGCGAAAGTGTCGCTCGTTCACAAAGCCGACAAGTACGAAGTTCGCGATGCGGCCGGCAAGACGCTTCGTGAAATCCCGGCCGACTACCTGGGATCGGAACTGTTTTCGAACACACTGTCGCCGGATGGGCGAAAGGTCATTCGGGCCGTGAAATCGAGCCTGCGCATCTTCGATGTGGTCGGCGGCAAGATG
>JANLUE010000569.1:0-3768 GCA_031363325.1 Gemmataceae bacterium | reverse complement strand
TCGAGGTTCACCGTCGAACCGTCGAACGTCACTGTGAGGCGACCTCGGCCACTCGTGGCCGTTGGGTCGAACGCGAGCGCCCAGTCGTGCGGCTTGCCGTCGGGCAGGATCGTCGGCCGTGGGCCATTCGCGTAGCCCTGTCCGTCGCCGCGATTGCGATAGGCCGGGTAGAACAAGAAGCCATCGCGACTGGGGCCTTCAATCGCGACGCCGACGAAGCTCTTCGGAAACCCGGAGCTTTGAGACGCGTTCACTGCCAAACTGTCCGCCGAATGGTAGAAGCCGAGCAAGGTCGTGCTATCGCTGACGCCACGGCGAAGAGCTACCTTGCCCGAGGCCTTGAGCGGCTTATCAAGTGTGAGCGGTTCGAGTCGATCGCCGTAGGCGGCGAGCCGGTCCTTGTATCGGCAATCGCCGCGGAACACGAGGCCGCCGAGTTCGCCGGCCGACTCGCCGCCGGCGAACTTCGTCGCGCAGTAGCCAAAGTCGAATCGCGGGCGAACGTCGGCCGTCTGATACTCGCGGCGATTGCCCGAGCCGTCCCACTTCGGGTCGGTCGCGAAATCGTCCCGGTGTCCGTCCACCGTCAGATCATCGAGCCAGAGTTCGCCACCGCCGTCCGCGCTCTTCATGATGTTGAGGATGCCGAAGTGGTTGAACGTAGCCCCATCGGCTTTGTGCTCCGCGTCGAGATGGCATAAAGCCGACTCGGTGCCGAGCGTCACCGCGATTGACCCGTTCCCCTTGTTTCCGTTCGGATCGTATTTCAGCGACCATTCGAGCGAGGCACCGACTTTGAACCCACGCAACGTCGTGCGGCCCGACGTCGCGTCCTTGGCCGTCGTGAACCCGCCGGGGCTATCGCCGCCCGCCCGCCACTTCGACGTGCAATATTCGACGTACGCGAAGAAATGATCGCCCCGCCCGTGCACGCGAATCGCGATGGTGTTCGGCGTCCGCCATTCGTTCAGCGTGTTTGAATTGAAGAAGCCGATCAGGGCGTGCACTTCTTTGCCCGACACAGCAAGCTTTCCGGACGCCGAAAGTGGATCGGCGAACGATTTGGCGTCGAGCTTGCGGCCGTACCAGGCGGGCTCGGCCGCCGGGTTGATGTACCCGCCGACTTCGCCAACGGAGCTGCCCGCGTGTTTGGATTTGCTGTAGCCGAAATCTTGCTTCACCGTCCGCCGTGCCGGCGCGGGCACGCGATTGTTGATGCCCTCCCAGCCGGGGTCCTTGTCGAACCGCTCGACTCGTTCGTCGGCGGCAATCGGACTGACTATCAGCATGATTACGGCAATCGGAAATTTCTTGTTCATGATCGTTGCACCAGCGGTGAAATGACTGGGCGGGTTAGCGAAGTGGGCAATCCATTCGGCGCTACGGCGAATCTTGAAAGCGGCCGGATCGGCCCATGCACGAAGCGCAATTCGCCGACGTCCTTCGTGACGACGGCGAGCGGGTTCAACGCGCCCCGATCGGGTTCGTCGTCACACCGGGCAATTTCGGTTGATCCGCGGGTGGCAGGATCAGGACGATCGTCTGGGGTTGCAGAAGCTTGGCGAACGCGGGATTCAGGCCTTTCGAGCCGCGAATCAGGACGACCGGGATCGGCTTGTCTTTGAGCGCGGCGTTCAGGTCCGCTTCCAAAATCGGCTTCCCGTCCACGGTCGTCCCGCGAACATTGGCTCGGGGCATTGTCACCGCGAACGATTGGTTCGAGTCGACATGGCGTGTGACCAGCACGGGCACCTGGTAGGCCTGGCCCGAAGACACTTCGGTCTTGTATTCGTATTGGTGCACGGCGCTGACGGACGACCAGACTTGCTCGATCGAAATGAACTGGCCGTCTTTGCTCAGCGAGGCCATTGCGAACGCGGGAACACCTTCGCCAATCTTCGTAGGTGCCGATTTGGGAACGTGTTTTCGGAGAGCGTCGTCGAGTTCGGCCAGCGAAGCGAAGTCATAGTGTTTCTTCGCGGCCTCCTCCCAGCGCTTCGAGTCCATCCCGTAGGCGACGAACTCGATCAACGTCCGCCGATCCTTCCGTTCGACGAGGAAGCGAGCGAGCGCCAGGCTGTACTGGTAGAACCCGGCCACGTCCTTCGGGTACTCGCGGGCTTCGAGGACCGTCTGAATCGGCATCTGCGTGTTCGTTTCGATCGAACGTCGGAACGACACCGCATGACGATCGAGTTCCTCCGTGGACTCGCTCATCAAGGCGATGCCCTCGTCCGCCCAGCGCGGCACCGGGCCACCAAACGCGCCCGCCAACAGGCAATGCGTCACTTCGTGCGGCACCAGGTCGGCGAGCAGGCGGTCGAGTTCTCCCTCGACGCGCATTTCGGCCGTGAATGAAGCTTTGTCGAAGTGAAACGTCGTGGCGCTACTCGAACCCATCTTGCTAACCAGCGCGTTGATGCGGACCGGCGTTTCCCAGTCGGCCTGCTCCTTCTCGAACCAGATGTTTGCGAGGTCCTTGCGAGCCCGCTCGGCCGTGTCGGCGACCAATCGGGCGATCCGGGCCGATGGGGCGGTCACATGGAAGTTCTTCGACTTGTACGTTGGACCTTCGGCCGGCGGGCTCCGAGGTGCGACCGGGTTCACGGCTACCGGTGGTCGAGTCGCGCCGCCGGGCTCTTGGCCATCGGCGCGGAAGCCGAACAGGCCGACGCTCGTAACGAAAATGACGACCGTGCTCGCCGCCAGCCAGCGGAATTTCGCCATCGTCAAGCTCCGGAAGACGCCGTCGGCCAAGCGGGCCGCGGCCAGTGGAATGGAACGCCCGGCCGCCATCTCGCGGACGGACGACGCCAGGGCACTCGGGACATGAAGGGTTGAACCAACGACCAGCACGGAAGGGACGGCCACTCCGAGCGCGGCCAATCGCCGCCGTAGATGCTCGCGGGCCCGAAACAGCCGCGTCGCCACGGTCGCCGTCGGACAGCCGAGTCGGTCGGCCACTTCCGTCGGGCTCAGCCCTTGCAGATGGCAGAGCACGATCGGCACGCGGTACTTGTCCGGCAATCGCGCGATCGCGGCATCGACTTCGACGGGCCAATCGGAACTGGGTCGATGGTCCGGCACGTCGGCAGGTAACTGTTGGATCGCCCGACGCGAGACGCGCAGCTTGTTGGCGGTTCGCCAGGCGACGCCGTACAGCCACGGGCCGAGTCGTTCGGGATCGCGAACCGCACCCGCCTTGCGAACGAGCACGAGAAACGTTGCCTGGAACGCGTCCTCGGCATCGGTCGCGTGCCGCAACACCCGGCGACAAACGCCCAGGACCATCGGCCCATGCCGGGCGACCAATTCGGCGAACGCCCGGTCGTCCCGAACATCCGCGAATCGACCGAGTAGAGCGCGATCGCTCGCCGCCTCGGGCCGGGCGGCCTCGGTGAAGCGGCGAACCTCGCGCAGCAATAAGTTCGACAACGCCATTGGGTCCTCCATGAGCCCTTCAACAGACTACTGCCCGGAGGGCGAGCGGGAATTTCACTCGTGGGGAAAGCGGCGCCACATCGCATCATCCGTGCCGTGATCGTATTCGATCCCGGCAAAGTGCAATCGTCCGCTCGGCACGTGAAATTCCTCGAACATGTCGAGCGCACGCCCGAACGGACGCAAGTGTTCGAGTAAATCTTCGTTCACGCACACGCCGAGCGAGTACGTGCCATCGCCTGCGGACGGAAGTTGGTAGGCCCGACCTTCCCGTTGCAAAGTCTCAAGTTGACCGACCGGGTCGTCGCCGGTGTCGAAGTCGGCCGG
>JANLUE010000512.1:0-6983 GCA_031363325.1 Gemmataceae bacterium | reverse complement strand
GTCTCTTCGAGCACGCCGCGCGTCTCGAACGGCACGAGTTGTTCGTCGATCTGGTCCCAGACTTCGCGATTGATTTCGTGGCTGCCGGCCGGGCGTTCGATGAGGACGTATTGAACCTGGGCGGCGTCGGCGTCGGGCCGTGGGCCGAACAAATCGAACGGGTCGGTCCAGCGCGACCGGCGTTCGCCGGTCCCGAGACACCCCGCCAGGGCGAGGGCGAGCAAGCCAATCGGTAAACCGCGCGCGCGGCCCATCTCGGACGTCCTTGTCCCGCCGGTGCGTACCTGGAGCGGCCAGCGGGAATACCCGGCGGGCGCGAATCGGTCAAGGGTCAAAGTGGCGAAGTTCGCGGGAATGTTGACCACGTGGCGAAGGCTTTGTGAAACCAAGAGTTTCAATTTTTCCCGGCCGCATCGTAGGCTCGCTTCAGCCACTGGATCAGTTCCGCGTCGATATCTCCAAGCGTCGTTAGGCCGACCTTGAATTGGCACATGCCCTTGGCCGGTTGGGCGACGAATCGCTTGGTCCCCTCGACGCCCTTGAGGTTCAGTCCGAGGTCGATTCGGGTTCGCGTGGCTGGGCCGATCATGGCGAACTGTTGATCGCGCCTCAGGCTGAGGTAAACTTTCTTGGGCGCGATCTCGAGCGATCCAAACGCCAGAACCTTGGCCATGACCGCGTCGTGAATTGGTCGAAGTTCGGCCTTCGGCCCCGCGTAGATTTGGTCGACGGCCGAATCCGTTGGTGCCGCCGATACTTCGAATCGGGCCGGATCGCGGACGTAGTGGGCCAACGTGTTCGCGTCTCCATGGCCGAGCCCGTAGTCGGCCTTGATGCGGGCGACCAGTTCGCCGTGCTTCGTCAGGCCGAGCTTGGCGATGGCGGCCCGGAGCTGGGCGAGCGTCTTGCCGGACTTCGCCTGGATGTTCGTGAGTTGGGTTTGAAAGGCGCGATCGACGGCGTTCATGGAGAACTCCGAGCGACGACTATGATCTGCATCCCTGGCCCCCGAATTGTGAATGAGTCAACTGCACGTGCCATGCTACACCAACCGGCGCTTGCGGCACGTCTCGGTATACGTCGCCTCGAAGTCGACGGGCACGAACTCATCGGCAATCAGTCGGAGCGGCATCACCGGTAGGGGAGCGCCGAGGACAAGGGGGACCGGCCAAATCTGCAATTCCGGTTCGTCGTCGCGAAGCAGCGGCCGATACGAAACGGCGTACAAGTGGCAGTCGGCCGGAAGATCGTCCGCCTTCTCCTGTTCCAACAATCGCATGTACTCGCGGTGCAAGTTCGCGTGCCGATCGGTCACGGCGTCCAAAACAATCAGACTCACACCGGAGCAAATGTAGGAAGCGCACTTGGCGACGAACGCCTGTCGAGCCTCCGGGCGATCCTTGTTCGCGGGGCTCACCAGATCGATCGCCGCGATGAGCTTGAATTGATCGGTGCCCTGATAGACGAGAACCTTGGTCTCGGCCGGAATGACGGGCGTGCAGGTTCGGGCCGGAGTGGGCGGGGAATAGGTCCGCGGTCGGGTGAGCGTCGCCGTCGCGGCCGTTCCATTTCCACTCCAGGCTTGTTCGTTGGACCATTCCTCGTAGGTTCCGATGTCGACTTCGATCCGCCCAGCCGGGCGCGATTGTTCGAGGGCGACGAATCCTTCCGGCAGGATGTCGTTGAGTGATTCGGCGATGTTGGCCGCCCAACCCGTATGGAGTGTGCTCCAGGGCAATTTGTGACTGACCGGTGGACGAAAGTGATCGTGCAGCGGCATGGCGGCTCCCGGTTCAACGATGTTCACGCTATCTTAGCGGACGCTTGCGGCCCACCGCTGGCACTCCGCTCGACCGCGCGGCTAGAATCCAGGTGTACCTCATCTGGAGCCACGCCGTTGAATTCTTCCGAACGCCCGACCACCCTCGCCCAACTCCGCGCTTCGGGGTGGAAGTCGAAGTCCGTCAAGGACGAGATTCGCGCCAACTTCCTGCGTCAACTTCAAGCCGGCGATGAACTGTTCCCCGGCATCGTCGGCTACGAGAACACGGTCCTGCCCGAGATCAACATCGCCCTCCTGGCCGGGCACGATTTGCTCTTCCTCGGCGAAAAAGGTCAGGCGAAGTCGCGGCTCATGCGGGCGCTCGTTCGCTTCCTCGACCCGGAGTTGCCCTACCTCGACGTGCCCGGCGCGGCCGTCCACGAAGACCCCTACAAGCCGATCACGAAGGCGGGCAAGGACCTGTTGGCGTCCACGTCCGAGGACCGCGTGCCGATCAACTGGTGGCCGAGGGTCGAACGCTATGCCGAACGCCTCGCACCGGGAACCAAGTTCGCGGACATCATCGGCGAGATCGACCCGGCCAAGCTCGCGACCGGGGCGAGCATGTCGGCCGAGGACGCCTTGCACTTCGGGCTGATCCCGCGCATGCATCGCGGCATCTTCGCGATGAACGAAGTCCCGGAACTCGACGAACTGATCCAGGTCGGCCTGTTCAACATTCTCGAAGAACGCGACGTACAGATTCGCGGCTACCCGATCCAGTTCGACCTCGACGTGCTGATCCTCTTCTCGGCGAACCCGACGACCTACAACCGCTCGGGCAAGGTGATTCCGCAACTGAAAGATCGCATCGGTTCATTGATCCAGACGCACTATCCGCTCGAACGCGACCTTGGGATTCAGATCACCGAACAAGAATCTGGCATCGACCTCGGGGGTGATTTCCCGGTGCAAGTGCCGTTCTTCATGAAGCAGGTGATCGAGCAAGTCAGCGTCGGGGCCCGCAAGTCGAAGTACGTCGATCATCAATCGGGCGTGAGTGCACGGTTCAGCATCGCGAACTATCGCACGATGGTCGCGAGTGCCCGGCATCGCGGCGTGCGGCTCGGCGAGAAGCCCGCCGTGCCCCGGATCAGCGACCTCGGCCACCTGCCGACGTCGGCGCTCGGCAAGCTCGAACTCGACATGATGGGCTCGTCGCAGATGTCCGAGAAGCAAGTGCTCGAAGCCGTCATCGCGGAGGCGATCGGGGCGGTGTTCGAGGAGTACGTCGACAAGCACGGCCTCGAGGAAATCGCGGGCATCTTCGCCAAGGGCGTTAAGGTCGAAGTCGGCGACATGTTGCCTTCGAGCGCGTATGCCGAACGCCTGAAGCGCGTGCCGAAGGCCTGGGAAAAGGCCTTCGAAGTAAACGCCGGCGAGAGCCAGGCCATCCGGGCCTCGTGCGTCGAGTTCGTCCTCGCGGGCCTGCACGCGACCGAACGAATCTCACGCTCGACGCGTCATGGGCGAATTACTTACGAAGTGTAGAGGCGCATTCGAACCGCCCCGACGGCAATCGCATAATACACTGGGAGCAGACCGCAATCGCGTCGGGGGCCGGGCCATGCACGTTGGGAAGACCTTTGGGCCGTTCGAACTCGAGAAAGAACTCGGGTCGGGGGCCATGGGGACCGTCTACCGGGCGACGCTGCGCCAGGAGGGCAAGGAAGATCAGTCCGTCGCGCTCAAGGTGATCGCGTTCGGACTGTCCGGAAACGAGACGGCCCTCGCCCGCTTCGACCGCGAAGCCAAGATTCTCAAGCAACTTCGACATCCCAACATCGTCCGGCTCGTCGGGCACGGCAAGTACAAGAACGTGCCGTTCTTCGCGATGGAATACGTGGCCGGCCGATCGATGGACCGCATCATGGCCGACCGGTCGGCCGGCATCCCCGGCAAGGCACCGTTCACCTGGGAAGAAGTCGTCGAGTTCGGCAAGCCGCTCTGTGGCGCGTTGCAACACGCCCACGACAAGGGGATCATTCATCGCGACCTGAAACCCTCCAATCTGATGTTGACCGACGAGGGGGTCCTCAAGCTCACGGATTTCGGCATCGCGAAGGACGTCGACGTGACGGCCCTGACCGGCGCGAACAACACGATCGGGACGGCCGCGTACATGTCGCCCGAGCAGTGTAAGGGCGAAAAGCACCTGACGGGCAAAAGCGACCTCTATTCGCTCGGCGTCGTCTTTTACGAATTTCTCACCGGTCGCAAGCCGTTCATGGCCGAATCGTCCGTGGACATGTTCCTCCTGCATGTGAGCGGCACATTCGTCCGCCCCTCGCAATTGAACCCGGACATCCCCGTCTGGCTCGATACGCTCGTCTGCCAGATGATGGAGAAGAAGCCGGAACATCGGCCTCGCGACGCCACGATGGTCGGCCAGGTGCTCGAGGAAATCGCCGAGAAGATGGCGACCAAGGGCAGCGCCGGGGCGGACATCGCGTCCGTCCGCGGCGGTGCATCGTTGGATTCCAGCGATCGGGCGGTCGCGCAGTTCATCCGAGCCGGCGCCAAGAAGAAGAAACTCCGGAAGAGGCACAAGCCGATCCACACCCGGGGCTGGTTCGTCGCGCTCGCTTCGATCCTGCTCGTAGTCGGGCTCGGGACGACGGTTTATTACTTGGGCTTCGCCGCCCCGAGTGCCGCGACTCTGATCGCACGCATTGAAGGGGCCTCCGACCCGGACAAGAAGAAGGCGGCGGTCGCGGAATACCTGAAGTATTACGCGGCCCTGGGCGACGAGAAGACCGAACAGATCAAGTCGCTCGATCGCGACTTCAAAGTGAAGGCGCGGGAATCAGTTCTGCTCACTCGGCATCGCCGCGACAACTTGAGGGGGCGCGGCGAAGAAGACGACGATCCGGAAGCCTACCGCAACACCATGCTCGCGCTTTCGGCCGAGAACGATGGCGACCTCGCGACGGCCCGCACGACCTGGTCGCAACTCGCCCGCGACTACTCCGGCGAAACCGACTCGGCCAAGGCCCTCTGGGGCTGGCACGCGCAGAAGAAGATCAACGACCTCAACGCGTCGGCCACGGCCATCGATCGACTCGTCCGCAAGATCGAAGACCTGCGCCTGGACGACAAGGACGTGTCCTTCGAGGACGATGTCGAACAGCGGGCCTCGATTGCAATTCGCCTCGAACAACTCGGCGACTTCAGTCGGGCCGTCGAGCGCTGGAGTCAGCTTTGGGACTCGCTGAAGGGCGACAACGAGCGTCGGCCGATGGCCATCTTCGCCAAGAGCCGCGTTCGCGAACTCGACGCCAAGAAGCAAGTGCCCAAGGACTCGGCCGAGCGGGCCAAACTGCTCGCCACGCGAATGCAACAAGCCTCGGCCTTGATGGCCATGGAAGAACCCGCCCGCAAACGCGATGGCCGCAACGCCCTCCGCGACGTCCGCGACCTGTACCCCGGCGAATCGGGCGAAGTCGGCACGATCGTCGATTCGGCGAAGAAGGCCTTGGGGGGATAGTCGCCGTCGACGCGACACCGCCAAAGCGTGGCGGCGGAACGCCAAGAATCTATACGGTGTGCACAGCGCGGTGCGGCGACGCGATCGTGGGGACGCTCGTTCCCGGAGTACGCCGCATTGATACTTTTTGCGTTCCGGCGCCACACTTTAAATTCGAGTTGCTGGTGAAGGTGTAAGATAATCGAACCACCCCACCCGCCCGTTTGCCCATCCGAGGTCGGCCGATGACCCACCATGTTTCGCGCCGGGCGTTCTTGCATGGCGTCGGCGTTTCGATGGCCCTGCCGTGGCTCGAATCCGTTCCCGTCTGGGGCGAGACTCCGAAAGCCGATGGCCCGCCGGTCCGGATGGCGTGCTTCTTCTCGGGGAACGGCTTCCACAGCCGCGAATGGTGGGCCAAGGGCGAAGGCGCGAAGATGGAACTTGGCAAGGTGCTCGAGCCGCTCCATCCGGTCCGCGAGAAGTTGTTGTTCCTGCGCGGCCTCTACAACGCCGAGGCCCTCATCGGCGGAATTCACAGTTGCCAGACCGGCAACCTGCTCACGGGGGCGCATCTCGCAAATGGCGGCGACATTCGATCCGGCATCAGCATGGATCAGGTCGTCGCCCAGAAGCTCCGGGACCAGACCAAGGTGCCGAGCCTGGTGCTCGGGTGCGAGCCGTCGATCGCGGCGTTGCACAAGAACTATTCGATGATCTACAGTTCACACATCTCGTGGAGTTCGCCCACGACGCCGACCCCGCTCGAACTGTACCCCGCCCTCGCCTTCGATCGATTGTTCCGCGACGAGGTCGGCAAGGCCGACAAGAGCGTGCTCGACGCGGTCCTCGACGACGCCAAGGGGTTTCGCAACGGCGTCAGCAAGTCCGATCAGCGACGGCTCGACGAATACCTTGCGAGCGTGCGCGAAGTGGAAGATCGGATCGATCGGGCCGGCAAGTCGGGCCGACTGCAGGGCTGGCGGCCCACGCTCGACAAGCCCGATCGACCGCGCCCGGCCGACGGCATTCCGCAAGACATCGATCAGCACATGCGCTTGATGGCCGACATCGTGGTGTTGGCCTTCCGGACCGACACGACCCGCGTCGTCACGCTGAAGTTGAACAACGATCATTCGTCGCTGCGGTTCCCGCACCTGAAGGTGGACTACATGATCCACCACTTGCTCTCGCACACGGACGGGGCCGACTGGCTGAAGGTGAACCGTTTCTTCGTCGAACAGGTCGCGTACATCGCGAAGAAGCTCGACGAAGTGAAGGAAGGCGATCGCACGCTGCTCGACAACTCGATGCTGCTCTACGCGTCGAGCATGCTGACGGGGAACCACGAAGCGAACCAGCTCCCGGTGATTCTCGTGGGTCGGGGCGGCAACCAGATCAAGTCGGGCCGCGTCCACGATTTCCTGAACAAACCGAACCGCAAGATGTGCAGCCTATACTTGTCGATGCTGGACAAGATGGGCGTCCGGTTGGACGAGTTCGGCGACTCGAAGGAGCGGCTGGGTGAGATTTGAGCCGAGGCCCAGGGATTATCGCACTTCAGCTTAATCGTGTCATTTGGTTCGCCGCAAGTCGATGACATGGCGAGCCGGTGGGCGTTAGCCCGCCGGGTGAACCCCAACGACCATGCGGTTCTCGATGACTCGTCCGAGCAACGAATTTATGTCGCTGGGG
>JANLUE010000462.1:0-5243 GCA_031363325.1 Gemmataceae bacterium | reverse complement strand
GTCGGAAACAGGCATGACCACCGTCCCCGCTCGGGCCGTTCCAACCTGGCTGCTCGCCGTCCTCGGGGCGGTCGTGTTCCTCGCGAATGCGGGCCTGCTCGTCTTGCAACTGGTCGCGCCACGTTATCTCGCGCCATTCATCGGCTCGTCGGTCGAGACGTGGACCTCGGTGATCGGTGTCTTTCTCGCCGGGATCGCGATCGGCAATCACTTCGGTGGTCGACTCGCCGATCGTTCGCCGGCCACGCGGACGCTCGCCATCTTGCTGGCGCTCGGCGGGGCTTCCGCGTTGTTGCTAATCTTCTGGGGCAACATCACGCTCTCGTCCGGGTTCGATCGCTCGTTGCCGCTCGGGCCACGCATCCCGATCCTGGCCGCCCTGTTCTGTTTGCCGCCGGCGATCATTTTGAGCTTGATGACCCCCCTCACGATCAAGCTCATGTTGCCGGACGTGTCGAAAGCGGGCCGAGTCGCGGGGCTCGTGTTCGCGCTCAGCACCGTCGGTTGCCTCGTCGGCAACTACGCGACCGGCTTCTGGTTCATGGCCGATTACTCGCTCGATTCGATCACGATTGGCGTGGCGATCGGGTTGTTCGTCCTGGCCGTCCCGATGGCGCTGGTCGGCTATCGCTTGGCCCCGGCCACGCTGGCGAAAGTTTCGGCGAACGCACAGCCCGTCGAGGACCCGCTCGGGTTTCAGAAGGACATTCGCCGAGCGTACGCGGTCGTGTTCATGGCGAGTTTCTGCGGGATGTCGCTGGAACTGACGGCGTCGCGCTTGCTCGCCCCGATCGTCGGTTGGTCGCTGTTCACCTGGACGGGGATCATCGGCGTAATGTTGGCGGGGACCGCGTGCGGCAACTACCTCGGCGGCGTACTCGCGGATCGCGGCACGAAGGTGGCCGTCCAGCGCTTCGCAATTTTGATGGGTGTACTCGTCGGCTTCGCCGCTGGGCCGGCATTCGTCCGGACACTGCTCATTTCGGGCTACCCCGGCGAGGACACTACGGCCGCCTGGATGTTTCGATTTCTCGGCGCGCTGACCGGATGTGGGGCGGTTTTGGGCGTCATTCGCATCACGGAAACGAGCGGCAAGCGTTGGTTGCCGATGGCTGCGGCTGGCGGGGCGATTGGCTTCGCGGTCGCCCATCCCGTCTATCGATCGATCCTGTCGATCTTGCACGGCATGGGCACCATCGCGGAAGACCCCCTCGGGCCGCTCGATCGAGCCAACGAAACCAAGATTGATGTCACTTCAATTATCGTTCATTTGGTGATGGCCGCGATTGGGGCGGGCATCGCGGTCGGGCTCACGTACGATCCGAAGGCCGAGAAGAAGTCCGCCACACGCTCGGCATCGCTCGGATTTTGTTTGTTCGGGGCCGCGCTGTTCACCGGGCTGGTTGTGATCGTCCTAGGTATGACGCAACGAGCGAATCTCGGTCTGTACGGCGTGTTGTTCGGCCGCGATCTCGTCTGGAACGTACTGACAATTACGTTTCTCGTATTCTTCTTGCCGATGCTATGTCTCGGCACGATTTCGCCACAAGTGATTCGGCTCAGCATTTCTGACACGGCCCGGGCCGGTCGGACGGCCGGCACGATCTACGCCTGGTCGACGGCCGGCGCGATCGTTGGAACTTTCGCGGCGGGCTATCTGTTAATCGACTTGCTCGGCATGAGTCGAGTCGTGTTCATGCTCGCCACGGTTTTGGTCGCGATGGCCGTTGTCATCGGCCGATTCTGGACCAGCATGTCGCTATTGTTCGCGGGCAGCATCGTGTGTGCGATCGGGCTCGTTGGCATGTTCGCGATTGGTTACAGCGCCGGCAAGTATACGGCTGAATCGAAATACTATGCGATCAATGTCACGGGAGACGAATCGCCAAGTGACCGGCGAATCCGGGCACTCGCGCTCGATCACCTGCGCCACTCCGAAGTCGATCTCGACAATCCGTACTGGTTGTACTATCCGCACGAGTACATTCAGGGGGAAGTGGTTCTCCATGCCGACGTTCGCAGTTCCAAGCCGGCCGAAGTGTTAATCATTGGCGGCGGGGGCTATACATTCCCACGCTTCGTGGACACCTTTGTGCCGCGGGCGCACGTCGATGTCGTCGAGATCGACCCAGCCGTGACGGAAGTGGCTCACACGCACCTCGGCCTCGCTCGGGATACGCGTATCAAATCCTACCACATGGACGGTCGCCAATTCGTCCGCGAGAAGGCGAAGAAGCAACACTATGATGTTGTGATTCAAGACGCGGTGAACGATCTCTCCGTGCCGTGGCACTTGATGACGAAGGAATACAACGAATCGATCAAGGAGACTCTGTCGGCCAACGGCGTCTATCTGTTAACGATCATCGATTCCATCAAAGACGGCGAATTTTGGCGGGCGGCCGTCAACACGATGCGCGCATCGTTCAAGTACGTTGAAATCCTCGACCCGTCCAATTTCCCGACGAACAAGGACGGCGAAATCGATGGCCGACACGTCTATGTGATCTACGGGGCCGATCACCCGATCCCGTTGGCCGAGATCGTCGCGACGGCCAAGGAATGGGACGGGCGACGCGCGGTCGCGTTGAAGATGGCTGGACTAGCATCCCTGTTCGAGTTGACCGGTGTCCGCATCGCCGGCCAGTGGCTCGAAGATCGACCGGCGTATTCGCACGTCCTCGATCGGCCCCGGTTGGATAAGCATGTGTCGGCCGGAAAAAAGATCGTGCTCACCGATCAATACGCACCGACGGACAATTTGATGGCGGACGTGTTTCGGAGACGATAGGCGGCGTGTTCACCGAGGGGCCGACTCCGCCCAGTCCTGCGGCTTCAACCAATATTCCGTGAGTTCCGCTTCGCGAGAGCCGGGTTCCGGGCGGAAGTCGTACCAGAAGCGCACGGTCGGCGGGAGCGACATCAGGATCGACTCGACGCGGCCGTTGGTCTTGAGGCCAAACGTCGTGCCGCGATCGTAGAGCAGGTTGAACTCGACGTACCGGCCTCGACGATATTCCTGAAACTGGCGCTCGCGTTCGCCGAACGGCTCGTCCTTGCGGCGCGCGACGATCGGCAAATAGCTTGGCAAAAACGCTTCGCCGGCGGCGTGAACGAACTCGAACCATTTTTCCAAGTCGTCCGACTTGTAGTCGAAAAAGATCCCCCCGACGCCACGCGGCTCCTGGCGGTGCGGCAAGAAGAAGTATTCGTCGCAGGCCTGCTTCATCGCGCGGTGGTCGACGAGTGGAGCATGTGCGTCGCAAACTTTCTTCCAGGTGCGATGGAAGTGGGTCACGTCTTCGAGGTACGGGTAGTACGGCGTCAAGTCCGCCCCGCCGCCGAACCAACCGCGTTCGCCCTTCGTCAAGAAGCGAAAGTTGGCATGAACCGTCGGCACGAAAGGGTTGCGGGGATGGAGCACGAGTGAAATGCCGACGGCCGTGAACTTGGTTCCTTCGCCGGGCACTTGCTTCGCGAACTCGGGCGACATCTCGCCAAACACTTCGGAAAAGTTCACGCCCGCTTTTTCGAACACGCCCCCCTCGGCCAGGATCCGCGACCGACCGCCGCCACCCCCGTCGCGTTCCCACGAATCTTCGCGGAATTGGCCGGCACCATCCGCGACTTCGAGGGCCGTGCAGATTTGATCCTGCAATTGGCGGAAGTATTGAACGGCATCGCGATGAATCTCGGCCGGTGTCATGTTCAAATTGTCGCAATAGGCCTGGGGCGTGCGGATACGATACTGGCATGGTAGCGTCGACGGCCGAACTCGTTCTCGACCGCATGGTGCAAGCCGTGGAAAACGTCCGCGACCGATTGCTTCGAGCGACCGCCGCACTCGATGAGGCGAACGTGCCCTACGCGGTCGTCGGAGGCAACGCAATCGCAGTCTGGGTCGCACGGGTCGACCGGGCGGCCGTGCGAAACACGCAGGACGTGGACATCCTGCTTCGACGCGACGATTTGGGCGCGGCCCGGGCGGCGCTCGAATCGGCGGGGTTTGTCTACCGTCACTCGGCGGGCATCGACATATTTCTCGATGGTGCGGAGGCCAAGGCTCGCGACGCAGTGCACGTCGTCTTCGCGAAGGAACTCGTTCGGCCCAACGACTTGGAAGTCACTCCCGATGTCGAGCCGAACGACCTGGCCCCACCTTTCCATGTGTTGGCGCTCGAGTCGCTGGTTCGCATGAAGCTCACGTCGTGGCGGTTGAAGGATCGTGTTCACATTCAGGATCTGGCCGGCGTCGCTTTGGTCGATGAATCCTGGTGCGATCGACTGCCGACGGAATTGGCCGATCGCCTTCGAGAAATTCTCGCGAACCCGGACGGTTGACGGACTTCGCGGGCCGAAAGAGCTACGATAACCCTTCTCGTCAGCACCCCGTGAGGTGACCCACATGTCGCGCCTGTTTCTTGGCATTACGTTGGCCGCGTTCGTCGCGGCCAGCCCCATCCACGCCGCGCCGAAGCCCGGCGACAAGAGCGAAGGCCCCGCCGTCATCGGCCAGGCCCGCTCGTTGAACGACCTTCTCGACATGGTCAAAGCGACCGTCAAGAACCTCGGCGGCGAGAAGCTCTATAAGGAGTTCGAGAAAGAAGCCCTCCGAAAACTCGACCCGGCCCTCGTGCCGGGCATCGACCCGAAGCGACCGTTCGGACTCTACGCCACAGTCGATGCCGACATCGAAAAATCCCGACTCGTCGTGCTGATCCCGGTGCCGGGCGAAAAGGAATTCCTCGAGATGCTCGGCGGCATGGAGGTCAAAGTGACGCCCGGCAAAGAACCGGGCACGTTCGACGTGCCACTCCCGCCCGATACGGCCCCGTTCCCGGTCGCGCTGCGGATTCACAAACAGTACGCGTACATAGCGCTCGGTGGGATGGATGCGCTCGATCTCAAGGTGCTTCGCGACCCGAAGGACGTGATCAACGAAAAAGAGAAAGCACCACTGCTCCTGAGCCTCAAGCCCGATCGCGTGCCGGCCGAGGCCAAGAAATTCATCCTCTCGAACCTCCAAGAACACGTCGATCATTTGAAGGATGGCATCCCGGAACCCGATCTGAAGGAACCGTTCAATCTGGCGCAGAAGCTCGCGTTCCGCTGGTTGAAGTCGCTCCTCGACGATGGCAAGGAAATCACGCTCCGGCTCGATGGCGATACGAAGACGGGCGACGTGTTCGTCGAAGCCACGGTCGAGGGCTTGCCGAAGTCCGGGCTCGCCGACGCGATCGCCC
>JANLUE010000436.1:0-5365 GCA_031363325.1 Gemmataceae bacterium | reverse complement strand
CGTGCCGTTCGAGGTCGCGCCATCGTAGTAGGCCAAGTCCGCCGATCGGACCGTGGTCGCCGAGCCCGCGCCGACTTGCCGTGTGAGCGTCGCGGTCGAGACCTTGCCGCTGTTCGATCCGCTCGTCAGGTACGTGAAGGCCAGGGTTTCCGTGGTCGTGACGCCGCCCGACGTGAAGCTCCGCTGGATCTGGGTGAACTGGCCGGAACCGTTGTACGAGACCGTGGCCGTGTTGCCGTTCGGGTCGGCCACCGACTTCAGACCACCGCGTTCGGCCGAAGGAAGGCTGGCGTCGTAGTTGTGGAACGTCAGCGTTCGACCGGTCGTATCGACCAGCTTGAACTCCTTGTTCGTCGTGTTTTCCGTGAGCAGGTTCAAGCTGCCGTGCCGAGCGGCATAAGTCGAGCCGGACTTGTCGAAATACTCTTCCGGCCCGCTGCCCTGCAGATAAGTGTTGCCGGTCGAATCCTGGATGAGCGCCGGTAGCTCGGACAAGTAGGTCCCGTTGCCCACGGCCAAGGTGCCGGAGACGGGCGCGTTCGTCCAAACCGTGTTGAATTCGAGGGTCGTGCCGAATCCGGCGGAGACGAAGGAGGGACAAGGAGAAGTACTTTCCAATGTGCCAAATCCGGATTGAAGACCGGTCGCGATGTACGACGCATTGATCCAGTGGGCGATCTCGGGCGACAGACTCGGATAGACGACCTGAGTGATCGGAGAATCGCTGCTCGACATGAATGAGCCGACGGCACTCGATGGCGTCCCGGCCGTTACTTCAAGCACCGGCGTCGAAGTGCCAACGCCACCGCTAATCCCAGGACCAGAGGTGCCGCTAGACGGGTATTGATCGGTCGAGACGAGATTGGGAGCGCCGCCATATCCGCCGGGCATCACTCCACTAATCGGGGTTGGAGAATCGTCGTCGGTCAACAGAATGGTGATTTCGCTTGGCGATCCCACGGTGTAGACGCCGGCCTGCGCGGCGATTGACGCGACGATGGTTTCGAGGCCTTCGGCCTTCGTATCGTTGTAATAGACAACATCGAGCGACTTGGTGGCTTGCCCGGCGGAGAAGATCGCCGGCCCGTTGGCGTAGTAGTCGCCAACCGACGCGGCCCGGGTGGCCGTGCCGCCGAACGTCACCGGCACGGTTAGCGAGCCGGTCGTGATGTCACGAGTCAGGACGATTTGCGCGGTTTGCGTTCCGTTCGCCTCGATCACTGCTGGCAGCGAGACGGAGATCGTCACGTTCGGCAGGGTGAACGCGCCGATCACTTCGACCGGCCGGCTATCGCCCGCCACGAAGGTGCCCGCCGTGAGGGCCGCGCCGAACGGGATCATCGCGGCGATCTGGCCGTTGATCGCCGAGTAGACGCGCACCTGGCCCGAGCCCATGCCCGGCCCCCGGCCGATGAGCAGGTCCAGCTTGCCATCGGAGTCCGCATCGACCACGCCGACGCGCACCCCGAGCGCATTCATGTTCGGGAAGCCGTCGTTGTTCCAGACCGAGGTCGTGTCCCGGCCCGAGAACACCTTCACCATCGAACCGCCCGTGGCCATGCCGGCGACGACGTCGGCCAGCCCATCATTCGTGATGTCTCCCACCGAGACCTGCACGCCGCCCGTCCAGGTCGGGTCGAACGCGAAGTAGTTCTGCACCTGGACGCCGTTGATACCGTCCAGCACCACGATCCGGCTCGAACCCCCTCCTCCTGTGAGGATAGCGTCACTGCGCCCATCGCCCGTCGTGTCACCAGCGGCTACTCGGATGCCGCCAGAGAGGTCGGTCGCCGGGATGATCTTGTCCCACAGGATCGCGCCGGTCGCGCCGCTGTAGACCCGCAGCCGGCCCGTATTGTTCCCATCGTTGCCGACAAACACGTCCGCTTTACCATCCAAGTCCACGTCACCGGCCGCGACGAACACGCCGTTCGACTGGCCACCAGTGAAGGCCAGGAAGTTGCCGATGTTGCCCGTGAGCGGCGTGCCATCGACGCCCGAGAACACTCGAACGCGATTCGTCCCGCCCGCACCTTGCCCGGTCACGATGTCGGCCGTGCCATCGCCGTCCAAATCGGCCACCGCTACACGCACGCCGCCGGTGAAGGTGTTGCCGTACGGCGTGAGTTGGAACTTGAGCGACCGGTCGGCCGCGTTGTAGACCTTCACCTTGCCCGGCACGCCGGCATCGGTTCCGACCGCGAAGATCGGCGAGTCGGTTGTCGCCTGGGCGACCGGGCCAGGCCGCGACGGTGCTGGCGGTTCCAATACGACGGGGTTGTTCGGCGGCGTGACAAACGTCTCGGGCGGCTTGAAGCTTCCCGAATTCAATTGCGGCAGCACAGGCCGAACGGTGGGCGACGAGCGTGAATTGGCCGTCGGCGAAGCCGCTGAATCGTTCGCGATCGAGAGCCCTGATTCGCCCGGCCTCGGCGACGCGGGCGGCCCATTGTCCTTGGCCGGCGCAGCGAGCGGTTGCACGGCCGCAAATCCCCCGCCAGCGGCCGGCGCAGCGTCGGGCTTCGGCATCATTGGCCACTTTGGCCACGCAATCGGCAACGGGCCGTAGTCGGACGACGAGCGCAGGAGTTCTTCAATGTCTGCCTGCGTCCAAGTCGGGGTGGGCGACGTGGGCGACGTGAGCGTCTCGGCTTCGCTCGCGGGCTTGCTCGATTCGCTTTGCGGTTCCGCCGGGGCCGCATGCATCGCCGAGGTTCCGCCGATCAGGTCCGCGATCGGAGCATGCTTTGCGGGAGCTTCCATCGGGGCAGCCACGGGGGCCGGCCGAGCCGACAACATGGCCACGTCGCCGAGTGCGGCCGCCAGCGCCTGGTGCGGCTCGACCAACGCGGCCAACCCCGCACTCATCGTCGAGCCCTGCAGGACAATGTCCTCCAGGACCGGCGCAGTCCGCGACAGGCGGTTCGTCTTGCGGGGTGGCGTGACGCGCGCGGAGCGAAACAAATTCCGGGCCAGACCGGTGGCGGAGAAGCGGCGCATGTGGACATCCCAGGTGGAGAGCTCTGGAACCAATCCGTGCCGAACGACCGAGTTTTTCCGACGACCAAGGTTTTGGGCTATGGGCGGATGCCGGGTGGGGGCGGTGCCTTCCCGACGGTCACGACAAAAGTGCGGGCTGGGCGCTCGCGGCGAACGAAAATGCCACCAACGAGAAAAGGGAGTAACGCGGCGCACTCCGGGCGACAAGCCTCTCGCGCGAGAATTCCAAAGAAGTTTCGGGTGTTGGGCGGCCGGAGGTGTCTTATCCAAACAACTCGTCGATTGGCTTGCCGCTTGGCAGGACGGGGATCGGGCGGCCGTTGTTCGAGTACTCGGCTCGCGTGTCGACCCCCAGATGTCGGTAAACCGTGGCGAGCACGTCCTGGGGGGTTTTCGGATTCGACTTCGGGAACGCGGCCTTCTCGTCGGATTCGCCGACGACCGTGCCGCCGCGAATACCGCCGCCCGCCAGCACGGCACTGAAGACGTTCGGGTAGTGGTCTCGGCCCGCGTCGCCATTCACGCGCGGCGTTCGGCCGAACTCGCCCCAGCCGAGGACGAGCGTCGTATCGAGCAGGCCGCGTGCGTCCAGGTCTTTGATCAACGCGGTGTAGGCCCGATCCCAGCGTTCCAGGAACCCGAGCTTCAGCGATTCGAATCCCTTCACGTGCGTGTCCCACCAACGCAAGTCGACCGTGACGAGTCGCACGCCCGCTTCGACTAGTCGCCGGGCGAGCAGGATTCGTTGGGCCCAGGCGGGGCAGCCGCAACGGTTCGAGGCCTTCGGGTCGAACGCGGGCATGAAGCCGTAGCGTTCGCGAACGGACATCGGCTCGCGGTCGAGGTCGAACGCATCGCGGGCGGCGGGCGAGGTCAGTATGTCCCAGGCCCGATGTTGATAGCGGTGCATCGCGTCGAACTCGCCGGTCGCGTCGAGGTCGGTTCGCAGCGCGTCGAAGCTTCGCAATAGCCCCTTGCGATCGCCGACCTGTTCGACCGTGATGCCGGCGGGCAGGGCGAAGTTCGGGATCTTGAACGGCCCGGCCGACGCCGGGTCGGCCTGCGTTTCGAACGGCTTGTGCGCGACCCCCAGGTAGGCGGGCCCGGTGCCGGGGACCATGCGCGGGATCATCACGTAGGCGGGCAAGTGCGGGACCGTGTGCCCGAGTTGTTTCGAGACGATCGACCCGCAACTCGGATGGACGTTCTCGTCGGGCATCGGGCCGGCGTTGTAGCCGGTGAAGCAAATCTGATCGCCCGTCGAGTGGCCCGCGTCGTGGTGATAGAGGCTACGGATCAACGCCCATTGATGGAACGATTTGGCCGACCGGGGCATCAGGTCGCAGAAGCGGACGCCGGGCACGCTGGTTGGGATCGTGCCGAACTCGCCGCGATACTCGACCGGCGAATCGGGCTTCGGGTCCCACATGTCGATGTGTGACGGCCCGCCGCGCATCCACAAAATGATCACCGAAGTCGGCCGAGCGTTCGAACCGGCCGTCGCTTCGTGCTTCAACACATCGGCGAGGCTGAGGCCCATCGTGCCGAGCACGCCGGCCCGCACGAACGAACGGCGATCCGGGTGATTGAGCGTGGCGCGGAAATCGGCACAGGTGCGAGAAGCCATGAGCGGCTCGTGGCGGGTACCAACGGGGGAGGCCAACCGGCGGGAACCAACGTAGTAACTGTAACACGCCCGGCCGGCTGAAACCAGCGAGAATCCGGAGTCGCACCATGAACGTCCGAACCGCGACCGCCGAGTACGAAGCCTGGCTCCGAACGTTCACACCGCTCGACGACGTTGAACTGGCTTACAAGCATAAGCACATGGCGGACCCGGATGATCCGTTCCCGTTCTTTCGCGGCACATATTATCGATGGGCGTCGCTCTGGCCGAAAGCGTGTCCGAAGCTTGCGGACGCGCCAATGGTTTCGTCCATCGGCGACCTGCACATCGAAAACTTCGGCACCTGGCGCGATGCCGAAGGCCGACTCGTTTGGGGCGTGAACGACTTCGACGAGGCGTCGGAGTTGCCGTGCACCAGCGACCTCGTTCGCCTGGCCACGAGTGCCCGCCTCGCGCGGCGGGCGTGGCCCATCCGCCTGAAGACGGGGGCCATTTGCTCGGCGATCCTCTCGGGATATCGCGAAAATCTGGAGGCGGGCGGCGAACCGTTCGTGTTGGAAGAACGCCACCCGGAACTCCGAGCCCTGGCGATGAAGCGCGAACGGAACCCCGTCGAGTTCTGGGCCAAGTTGACGAACGTGCTCGGTGAAGCGCCCGTCGATCCGCCGACAACGGCTCGAACGGCGCTGATCGAAGAACTGCCAACCGGTGCCGACGTTCAGTTTCGCTTTCGACGAA
>JANLUE010000424.1:0-1885 GCA_031363325.1 Gemmataceae bacterium | reverse complement strand
CAACGAAGTCGTCTACACCGAGTACCCGGACACGCAGACCTACGCGGAAGAATCGACGGCCTGGTCGCAAGTTTCACGGCCCACGAGTACGGGCGGGCTCGGCTTTGGCTTGAAGTGGGACATGGGCTGGATGCACGACACGCTGAAGTACCTGGCCCGCGACCCGATCCATCGAAGCCACAATCACGGCGAACTCACTTTTCGCATGGTCTACGCGTTCAGCGAGAACTTCGTGCTCCCCCTGTCTCACGACGAAGTCGTCCACGGCAAGGGAGCCCTCGTCGACAAGATGCCGGGCGACGACTGGCAGAAGTTCGCGAACTTGCGACTCCTGTACGGCTACATGTTCGCGCAGCCGGGCAAGAAACTGTTGTTCCAGGGGGCCGAGTTCGGTCAGTGGGCCGAATGGCGACACGACCATTCGCTCGACTGGCACCAACGGAGTTTTCCGCCGCATGCTGGCATGGAGCGCTGGGTCACGGACTTGAACCATGCCTATCGTGCCGAAGCGGCGCTGCATCAAGGCGACTGTTACGCGGGCGGGTTCGAGTGGGTCGATGGCTCGGACTCGGGCGCGAGCATCATGAGTTGGCTGCGTCGGGCGGACGATGGCCGGGTCGTACTTGTCGTTTGCAACTTCACCCCGGTTCCGCGTCACGACTATCGCGTCGGCGTGCCCTACGGCGGCTTCTGGCGCGAGTTGCTCAATAGCGACGCGACCGTCTATTGGGGCAGCGGCCAGGGCAATTCCGGCGGTGCAACGGCCGACGCGGAACAATGGAATGGCCGACCGTACTCGATCAAACTGACACTACCGCCCCTGGGGGTGCTGTTGTTCAAGGGGAGTTGAGGGTGCCCTCGGTTCCCAAGAAATAGCGCGAGGCTGGCCAGGGGGCAAGCCAGGAATTGGCAAGTACAAGTCGCTGAGTGGAGTACAGGCGGGCCATCAATGGCTTGCGCGAGTTGCCGGAGGTGGGTGACATCCGTCGAGAAGACTCGGCCTGGACGAAATGCAGAAACACCCCGACTCCGATTCCCTTTCGCCGCGCCTGGCGCGGTGTCCGCACCAAAGTTGGTCCGGAGTGGCATATCGGTCGGCTTCGCCGCGCTATGCGAACCGCGATGACTTCTTGACTGGTCTGGGAGCGAAGGGTGGCGGGGCGCGGTGGAACGCGCCGGGCACGTTCGCCACCCTCTACACGAGCCTGGAACCCGAGACGGCCGTGTTGGAAGGGCTGGCGCACCACCGTTACTTCCGACTGCCGCTCGAAGACGCCTTGCCGCGCATACTCGCTGCAGCGAGCGTCGAACTGCGCCGCGTGCTGGACTTGACCTCAACAAGCGTTCGCCGCTCGCTGGGAGTAAGCCAACGTATGCTTCTGGATGAAGACTGGCGCGCCGCGAATCGACAAGGGCACGAGACGCTCACGCAAGCCGTCGGCCGCCTGGCGTGGGAAGGTGAGTGGGAGGGACTTCTTGTCCCTTCCGCAGCGGTGTCCGGCGGCGTGAACCTGATCGTGTTTCCGGGGAATCTGACCCCTCCGGAGAGCTATGTGCTGATCCTAAACCGCAATAATCTGCCGCCGTTATCGCTTTAAGGAAAATGCACTTGTGCATGCACAAGTTGACAATGAGCACGAATTCGGAGTATGATCGAAGCAGGAGGTCGAAGCGATGGCGTCACGAACAACATCAAAAAAACGAGTGGTACCGGTGCCCCTGGCCGCCGCCCTGCGGCAAAAGCTTGGGATGCCGAGACGAATGTTCTCGCGGCTGACGGGGTTCTCGGAACGCGCTCTGGCGAACTGGGAGGGCGGACAATCCATCAGTGAGCCGAGCTTGCGGCGGTTGCGAGAAACGGAGCGCCTGCGCGATCGACTGGCGG
>JANLUE010000412.1:0-1121 GCA_031363325.1 Gemmataceae bacterium | reverse complement strand
GTCCGTTGAACGAGCATGCGGACCTGGAGACCGAAGACCGGTGGGGCGTGGCGGTCGTACCGCACCGTGAACGCGGCCGAGTCCCCGGCCGCGACCGCCCGCACCAGTTCGACATCCGCACGATCCATGACCAGATATTAGCGGCGGGCACTCAACTCGTGCAGCCGTTTCTCGGCCTCCTCGACGCGGGCCGGGTTCGTGTCGTGGTTCAGCACCGCCTTGTACAGTTCCTTCGCCTTGTCGAGCATCTTCAATTTCTGATCGTAAATCTTGGCGGCCCGAAGTCGCGCGTCCGTGGTCGACGACTTGTTCCACTGGAACGAACGTTCGTAGTACGCGGCCGAGCGTTCCCACTGGGCCTTGGGCCGATAGTTCTCGTAGATGTCGCCGAGGTGATAAGCCGCGTCCGCGATCTTGTCGGATTCGGGGAACTTCTCGAGCAGCCCCTGGAACAACAACTCGGCCCGGCGTTGATTGTCAATGTCGTCGGCCGCGCCCCGGTTTTTGAACTCGATCGCCCGACGAAACAGGGCGTTCGCTTCGGGGATATTGGACTTCGGCTGAAGGGTTGGCGGCGGCACGTCCTTCACGTCGAGCCGATACGAATACTTCATCATGCGGTGATAGGAGCGAATCTCGTCCTCGACCCACTTCACCTTTTCGATTTCATTCGACGAAACATAGTGTTGGCGAAGCTTGTCGAGCGAAGTCCAGTAGTCGCGCCGGGCCTTCAAGACGTTCTCGATCAATTCGACTTCGCCGAGCTTGGTGTCCGACCCTTTCGACATGGGCGGCGTCGGTGCCGGCTGCGCCAGCACGGCAACGGTCGCAAACGCGCCGATCAAACTAATCGCAATCAGAGGCCGGATCGACACGCAAGGCTCCTATTCGAAAATCAACAACAAAATCCAAGCGATGGTGCCGAGAACAATCGTACCGACCACCGTTCCAATTGCGACGATCAGAAACTGCTGAGCGGAGAGGCGTTGGGACACGGTGCTCCCCGCTTGTGGCACAGGTTTCCAACCTGTGCGGAACTGGCAAGCGCTTCGCCAAAGTCAAAAACCTGTGCCACAGGCCACGTGGCACAGGTTTTTAACCTGTGCGGAACTCGCAAGCGC
>JANLUE010000397.1:0-1839 GCA_031363325.1 Gemmataceae bacterium | reverse complement strand
CCGGCCGATGGCTTCGAGGCCGGGGTTGGTCATCGCCCCCAGCGGGCCATCAATCGTTGTAGTCGGGCCTGGTACCACAAGAGAGTCACGGTTGTCGCCATGAACACGGCCGCATGGATCAAGACGATGCCGATCTGCGGGCCGGGCGAGAGACCTGCGCGATTCAGCCAGGTCATGGTGTCGTCGGGTAACAGCCCTTCGAGCGAGCGTCGGCCCCAGAAGCACGTGATCAACCCGTAGCCGATCCACTCGGCCACGCCCGAGAGGGGGGCGATCACACCGGCCAGGATGATTTGCGGAATCACCGCGACAGGTACCAGGGCCGAAGCGACTTCTTCCGTCGGCGATGTGGCTGAGATCAGTAGGCCGAGCGCGGTCCCAGCACCGGCCAACGCGGCGAGCGCCAGCCATTGCAACGCGCCGTTCCCGTCCGGTTCGCACCAGGGCCGAACGATGGCGAACAGCAAAGTGACCTGGCCGAGTCCGATCGCGAGCAACACGAAAAACTTCGACGCGTAGTAACTGTCCGTTCGCAGATTGATGTCGCGTTCGCGGCGATAGATCGTGCGTTCGCGGACCAGCTCCTTCGCCGCGTTGTTGCAGCCGAGCCAGAAGCAGGACACGTTCAACAGGAAGAGCAAGTTCGCCGTGCGCATGGCTCGTTCGGCCGGGTTGTTCACGCTCGCCAGATCGCCAAACACAAGCCCCAGCAAGAGGGCGACGAGCAAACTTTGACCGAGCATGGCCGCGAGCGCGAGCGAATCGCCGCGCCAGACCGAGATGTATCGCCGCGTGAGCACGTGGGCCTGTCGAAACGGGTTCGCCCGACCCCGGTCGTCGAAGGGGGTCTCGCGCGCGGCCCGTGCCGTTTCGGCTTTCGGCAAGCGATTCGCGACGTACTCGGCGTGGGCCGGGCTCGCCCGAAATTCGGCTTCCCAGGCGTCGGCCGGCTTCGTCGCGAGTTTGTGGTACACCTCGCCGAGTCGAGTCACGCCGAAATACGCCTTCGCCTGTTCGGGCGGGCCGTAGAACGCGAGTCGACCCCCCTCGGTCAGGATTGCGACGAGGTGGCAAGTCGCTTCGACGTTTGCCAGGTTATGCGTGATGCACACGACCGTCTTGCCGCCGTCGGCCACCTGGCGGAACAACTCCATCATGTCGTGATCGGTCTGTTCGTCGAGCCCGGAGGTCACTTCGTCGAGGAAGAGCAACGTGGGCTTGCAGATCAGTTCGTTCGCCAAACTCGCGCGTTTGACTTGCCCGCCGCTCAGGTGGCGAATCAACGTGGCGCGTCGCTTCGTGAGCCCGACCACGCCGAGCATTTCGAGGACGGCCTGAACGAGTTCGGCCTTACCGGTATCGGGTGGGAGCCGGAGTTCGGCCGTGTACTGCAGGGCCATTCCAACCGCGAGCGACTCGTGCAGTACGTCCCGTTGCGGCACGACGGCGATGTCGCGCTTGAGCGCGTCGAACTCGGCGTGCAGGTCGCGGCCATTCACCAGGACAGCCCCGCCATTCGGTTCGGCGCGGCCACTGAGGAGAGTGAGCAACGTACTCTTGCCGGATCCACTTGGACCAAGCAAGCAAACAAACTCGCGGGGTCGGACGACCAGCGACACGTCGTTGAGGAGCGTGAGTGGCAGACCCGTGGCGCGATCGCGAACAACCCGACTGACGCCGCGCGAGACGAGTTCGACGTTGTCCGACCGCGACGCCCCGGCCAGGAGTCGGCCGTCGAAGCGAAGCGAGTACGGACCCACGTCGATCCGGTCGCCCGGATGGAGGGGGGTCGATTCCGTGAGCAGCCGACCGTTGAGGTAGGTGCCGTTCGCGCTGCCG
>JANLUE010000351.1:0-3836 GCA_031363325.1 Gemmataceae bacterium | reverse complement strand
GGATGACGCGAGGGGCGACCGCGGGCGACCACTAGGAAACGGAGAGTGTTCCATGTTGAGTGTGCGCAAGCTAGTGTTTGCGGGTGCGCTCCTGGCAGTGGTGCCGTTCGCAGCGGTTGCCCAGGAGAAGAAGGACGTTGTCCCCGCCCCGGCCACCAAGGCCGAACCGAAGGCCATGCCGGCGAACCCCGGCACCCCGGCCGTCGTGTCGACGAGTGATGGGGCCTGTGGGACCCCGGCACCGGCCTGCGGGCCGACCTACGTGACCGTCAAGAAGACGATCATGGTCCCCACCCAGGTTCAGGAGACCCGGACGGTCATGAAGAACGTCCAGAAGAACGAGACCTACACCGCGTACCGGACGGAAACGGTGAAGGAAACGAAGGTCGTCCCGGTCACGACCTACAAGACTGTGACGGAAACCGTCATGGAAAACCGCACCCGTTGCGTCAAGACGCCGTGCTGGGAAGAGAAGTGTGTGACCGAACACCGCAAGAAGATCGAATGGGTCACCGAGTACAAGGAAAAGTGCAAGCTGACGTTCCACAAGGAATGTAAGACGATCGGTGGCCACGGCGGTCTCTGCAACAAGGGCGGCGGGTGCAACGACGGCTGCGGCGATTCGTGCGGTTCCAGCAAGTGCGGGAACGGCATCAGCTTCCCGGTTTGGAAGCCGTCGTTCGAGAAGGAATGCGTTCCGGTTTGCCGTCCGAAGTGCACGACCGAGTGCGTCCAGGTCATGAAGAAGGTCTGCACCTGGAAGACGGAAATGAAGACGGAATGCGTCCCGGTGTGCAAGACGCGTTGCGTCCCGTGCACCGAGAACAAGGAAGTGACCTGCTGCAAGAAAGTGTGCGTCCCGTACCAGGCCACGCGTTGCGTGACCGTGTGCGAGCCGTGCACGGAAACCGTCACCGTTTGCAAGATGGTTGCCAAGTGCGTTGAAGAGCAAGTGCTCGTCAACAACGGCTCGGGCAATGGCTGCGGCAACGGATGCGGGAACGGCTGCGACAACGGTTGTGGCTCGGGCCACGGCAGCAAGTGCTTCGGCGGGTGCGGCCTGTTCAGCAAGTTCCAGGGTTGCTTCGGTGGTTGCGACCTGTTCGGCAAGCTGAAGGGCAAGCTGTGCTGCAACTAATCCGACTCCGGTCGGGTTGAGTGATACTCGAAACGCCGGGGCTCGGGGCCGCAACCCCGAGCCCCCGGCGTTTTGTGCGTTACGTTTCAAGCAGCTCCGACAACAAATTCATCTCCTCACGACCGCCAACCAGGAACGGCGTCCGTTGATGCAAGTCGGTCGGCGGGATCTCCAGAATGCGACCGCGACCATCCGTCGCGACTCCACCGGCCTGCTCGGCCAAGAACGCGATCGGGTTGGCTTCGTACATCAAACGCAGTTTGCCGCTCGGATAGCGCGTCGTTGGCGGGTAGAGGAAAACCCCGCCCTTCAGCAGCGTGCGGTGGAAGTCCGCGACCAGCGAGCCGATGTAGCGCGACGAATACTCGCGGCCCAACGCGCCGCCGCGAAGGCGGGCGAGAAATTGTCGATACGGCTCCGGGAACCCATCGGCCTGAGCTTCGTTCACCGAATAGACGCTCCCGCCGGAAGGCATCGTGATTCGATCGTGGCTGATCGTGTACGCACCAATGGACGGGTCGAGCGTGAAGCCGAACACACCGTTGCCCGTCGTGTAGACGAGCATCGTCGACGACCCGTACACCACGTAGCCGGCTGCAATTTGCTTGTCGCCCGGCTGGAGCACGTCGAGCATCGGGTCGCGGCGGCCCGGCGGGCGTTCGAGAATCGAAAAGATCGTACCGACGCTGACGTTCACATCGATATTGCTCGATCCATCGAGTGGATCGAAGATCACGACGTACTCGCCGTGTTCGGCGTCGCGTGAGATCACGAACGGTTCGTGGTTCTCTTCCGAGGCCAACACGGCTACGTTGCCCCGATTGCCGAGACAATGCAACAACGCCTGGTTGGCGATCACGTCGAGCTTTTGCTGCACCTCGCCTTGAACGTTCGTGGCCCCCGCCGTGCCGAGAATGTCGAGCAAGCCGGCGCGACGCACCTGGGCCGCGATGATCTTGGTCGCCAGCGTGATCCCCGAGAGCAGCCAGGAGAACTCGCCGTTCGCCTGGGGGTGATAGCGCCGTTGTTCTTCGAGAATGTGCTGCTGAACGGTCTGAAGTGGAGAGTTCATCGTGGGCCTCGCGGACTTGAAGCGCCTGCGGTCGTTCTATCGAGATGGGACTGCCGAATGAAAGTCCCCGGTACCGCCGAACAGGCGGTCACCGGAGACAAAGCACACTCGATCCATTCCAGACTCAACCTACTTCTTCTCCCGATCCAGTTCGCTCACGAGCGCCTTGATGTCCGCGACGATCTTGGGTGGGCCTGCGACGAGCAAGGAATTGGTCTTGGCGTCGACGACCACTCGAACGTCGGTGCCCTTGAAAAGTTCTTGAAGCTTCTTGGCCATCTCCTCGGCGGCGGCCGACTTCAAGTGAAAGACCGTCAGTTCATCGTCTTCAACCTTGGTGTCTCGCTTGGCCGGGGCCTTGCGGGCCTTGTCCTCGGCCGCGAGGATTTCGCGGGCCTGTTCGAGTACGTTCGCTGGCCCAATCAGGCGGATCGAATCCGGCCAGGTCTCGGCGACGATCTTCTGGGCCGGCATCTTCTTGGAGAGCAGGGCCGCGGCCGTATTGCCGTCCATTCCAGTGAGCTTGACCGTCAACGTGTCCTTCCCGGCACCCGCCGTTGTCTTGCCCTGGTCCTTCAAGTCGTTGAGTTGTTTGGCGAGTTGTTCGGCCATGGCCCGCGTCTTCGCGAGCTCGGCTTCGAGCTGGGCCGTTTTGGCGACGAGTTCCTTTTGCCGGGCCGCATCGACCTGTGCGAGCCTGGCCGCGTTCTCGCGTTCGGCGCGAGCGGCGTGTTCCGCGGCGAGCGCCTGTTCGCGGACCACGAGCGCTCGATCGCGCTCCGCCCGGGTCGCCAGTTCGGCCGACACAGCCTGTTTTCGCGCTTTCGCCTCCTGGTCGCGAGCGTCGACTTCGCTTTTCTTGAATTGGTCCAAGGCCTGTCGAAGCTGCACATCGTACAGTCGCTTCATCTCGAGCATTTTTTGCTCGTCCACCTTCAGGAGTGCCTCCGCCGTCAACTCGGCACGGCGATTGTCCGCGGCCTTCGGACGTTTGAAAACGAGATAGGTGCTGGTCGGCGACTTCGGCACTTCCTTCAATTTGTCGCTCGAAAGCAGGTCCTGCGCTCCGCAGTACTCCCAGCCCTCGGCATCGTACTTCTTCAAGTACGTCAACACGTCGCCGATCGAGAGGGGGTTCGCGGCCGGCACGAACTTGTATTCCCAGCGTTCCTTCGGTTGCGCCTGAGCGAGTAACTCGAGTGCTCGTCGAAGTTGTTCGCTTTGGTCGGGCTTGGCCGGCGGGGCCTGGGCATCGGCCGATGAAAGCAGTCGAACGCCGAGGCCGGTCGTCAACGCGCCGGCGAGCAAGACGGCAGCCACGAGAATCTTCAGACGGGTCGCGTACACGTGGGTCACTCCGCGGGCGAGAGAGACAATGATCGGGGACATCTGATCGGGGGCGGCGGCCTGACTCAAAACTTTGGCGCACAGTCGATGCGGGACGGACGCATTGCCACCCGCCGCGCCGAGGATCGTGGCACCGGCCGCGACCGAGGCGGGCAAGCCACGCTTGGCCAAACGACCGAGCACCTTCTGCCGGGCCTGCGAAAGTCGGCCGGAGAGCGTGCCGATCTTCCAGCCGAGCTGACCGGCCTCGGCGTTCGACTGCTTTCATCGGCCGATGCC
>JANLUE010000342.1:0-3472 GCA_031363325.1 Gemmataceae bacterium | reverse complement strand
CTCCAAACATACCCTTGGGGGCTTCGCGGGAGCAAGGCCAATTTGTCGGTCCATATTCGTTCGCCAGTTCGCGCTCAATGGCAAGCGATTTACCCGCTCGGCTTGCCATCCGCCGGGATATAAGGGATCAACCCCTTGTTGAACGCGAGTTCCTGCACGTCGCGGGACGCGCGTCGAACGTCGATCGTGGACCCGTTGAGCTGAATCATCCACACCAAGGGGTTGGTCGCCAGTCGACTCGGCAACGTCCAATTCGGGTCACACTGGTAGACCTTCAGCATCTTGCGGATTGCCGCCACCTTCGTCGCCCCACTACTTGGGCTGATGCCGAGAAAGTAGTCGATGTCGGTCGCTCGCAGGTACGGCTTCTGGCTCTTGTCGTGCAGGAAGTTCACTCCGCCGACCGCCCGTATGATGCCGCTCGCCCAGGCGTTCAGGTTGCCACCGAGTGGCGAGGGTCGCATGCGGGCCAACTTCTCCGCCATCTTGCGGCAAAGCACGGCGTACTCTTCGTTCAGGTGCTTGCGGCAAAATGGTTCGATCAATTCGAGGAGAGCCGGGAGCGCGTCGGTCACGTACTTTTTCGTGGGCGAGGACGAGACTGGCCTGGGTTCGGGCATCTGCGGAGCGAGGGGGACGTCCGGAAGTCGCGGGACGGTCGACATCGGCAGCGAGGTCACGATCCCGTGGCGGGTCTTGGCGGCCTTGTAGGAAGTGTCGAGCAGTCGCTTGACACCGCCACCCAATGTCATGTCGAATTTTCTCATCAAGCCGTCGTGGACGATGCGGCCTCGGAACGGCAGCAGCACGGCTTCCACGAGGATCGGCAGAAACGGGCCCACCATCCTGGCGAACGGTTGCGACAGGGCCAGCACGCCGTACGCAACGCTGGGCTTTTGGGACGAAAGGAACACCGTGTATTTCTTGAGCCCGCGAACGATGTAGAACTTGCCGGCCACTTGCGACCGCCAGGCGCGAACGATCTCCAGTTGTTCCGTCGCCAACCGGGCGGGGTTGTGCGCGACGAACGCATCGATCAGATCGAGGTTGGCACTCAGAGCTTCGCGGATTTTGTGTTGGTCTTCGGTCGGGAGTCGGCCGAAATCCAGGATGGAACCCATGGCGTTCGGCAGCACGTTGCGGCGTTCGTTGACGAAGTACAGGAGCGAATGCCGCAACAGGAAGTATTCCGGCAATTCATGCGGTTCGAGCAACATTCCGACTCCCCCTCGGGCCGCGCGGTCCCCAGGGGATGGAATACGCGCCGATGAGCCGAAATGGCCAATGAAAAAAAGCCAGTTACGACGAATCGTAACTGGCTTCAGTGGAGGCGGCGGGAATCGAACCCGCGTCCCGTGGCACCGACGTGCCCGCTTCTACGTGCGTAGCCGAACTATTCTCGAGGTCTCACTCCTCACGTTCGCCTCGCCTTGCCCCGGTCGGCGGGGTCGCGGGTCGGCTATCGGACAGGTTGTTTAGCGATCGCCGCCTCCGAATCGGCTTCCGTCGACCGGCGAACCTGCGTCCGCCCATCGCCGGCCGCCTCTGGCGACCACGAGCCCGACTTAACTACCACGCCGAAACCTCTCGAGCGAAGGATCCGGATCATGGGGCTACGTTACTTACGCAGCCAAAGAGAACTGCGGTTCAGCAGTTATCTGTGTGGTCAGCTTTTTACGTGGCCGACTGACCAACCACGGCACGCGACGAACACGGCAACTTACCCGGTCGAAACCAGATCGCCCCCGACGCGGGTTATTATACTGCTCAAGGGAGTCCGTTGATTGCATTCGACCCGAATCCTACAGATTGGCGCGTGGAGTTCCTCCGATGTCTTGGCTCCTCTTTCTCGACGAGAGCGGTCACGACCACAAGCAAATGCCTTACGAGGTCCGTGGCGGAGTCGCGATTCGTGACACGCGGCTCTGGCCATTCACAAGAGCGATTCAGCAACTCGAGCGTGAGTGCTTCGGCTGCTCCCTGCACGAGTTTCAAAAAGAACTGAAAGGCAGCACGCTCCTCGACAAGAAGCGGTTTCGGTTTGCCAACCAGGCACCCGCGATGACGGTCGAGGAGCGGCGCAAGCACGCAAGAGCGTTTTTGATGAAGGGCCTTCAGAAACAGAGTCCTTCCAGTTCCGAGTTCTGTGCCTATGGCCAGGCCTGCATTGAAATGGCAAGAGGGGTCTTTCAATTGCTTCGCGAACACCGGGCCGTACTGTTTGCCAGCATGATCCCTCGTGGCTCTGGCATGGCGGCCGACCCGGCGGAGGAATTTCTCCGAAAAGACAAAGTGTATTTGCTCGAGCGATTCTTCTATTTCCTGGAAGCCGAGCGGCAGTGCGGATTATTGGTGATGGACGGTACCGAGAAGGGTCAAGACCGTCAGTTCGTCCATCAACTCGAGGCCTATTTTGTCCGGACAAGCGTAGGTCGTTAACGGACTCAATGGATCGTGCCCTCGCCCTTCTTCGTGGCGTCGGACATGGCCTATCCAATTCAAGTCGCTGACATTTGCATCTACTGCCTTAACTGGTGCTTTCGATTGCCAAAGTACGGGATGACTGAGCCGGTCCGCGAGGAAATGCATGCCGAGTTCTTCGACTGGCTGCGATTACTTCAGTTTCACGGAGATGGTCAGCGAGATCAACGAGTGTTCGAAGTCTGGGGCATTTGCTACGTGCCAAATCCGTGTGCGGCTGGACGAACTGGAGAAGAGAAATGAAAGAGGAGACAACGCTTTCGGGGCCAGCCCTTCGGCTCTCCCCTCGGCCGAGTCTCCACAATCAATATCCGCCTTTCGTAAGTGGAAGTCAAGAGACTTCGAAGGAATCGATCGACGCCGCCGTCGCCGCAAGGAACCAAAATCGACCTCGTCACATCCAGTTGGTCGGATTCCCCGCGCCTTCCCATCATAGGCTCAGGTTCCCCCCAACCTCTCCCGGAGTTCCCGCATGATTCCTCTCCTTCTCGTCACGCTCCTGCTCGGCGACGCCCCGTTCCCGAACGTCATGCCGCTTTGGACGGGCGAGGTTCCGCTGTCCGTCGGTAAGCCGGAAAACAATCGACCGACGGTGACGCTCTATGCGGCCAAGCCCGTCAAGGACGGGGCGGCCGTCGTCATTTGCCCCGGCGGCGGCTACGGGTTCCTCGCCATGGATCACGAGGGGAAGCAGGTGGCCGAATGGTTCAACGAGCGCGGCGTGACGGCGTTCGTCCTGACGTATCGAATCACGGCCGGCAAGGATCGGCCCGGCCCGCTCGGCGACGCACCGATGCTCGACGTGCAACGGGCCATCCGCTTCGCCCGCTCGAGCGCCCAGCGCTTCAGCCTGGACCCGAAGAAGATCGGCGTGTGCGGGTTCTCGGCCGGCGGGCATCTCGCATCGACGGCGGCCACGCACTTCGACGCGGGCAAGCCGAACGCGGCCGACCCGATCGATCGCGTCAGTTGCCGACCGGACTTCGCCGTC
>JANLUE010000291.1:0-4510 GCA_031363325.1 Gemmataceae bacterium | reverse complement strand
CACGGCGACCTGCGAAACAATCACACGTCGAATGCCAAGAAGGTCGATCAGCCCATCGCCGCGCTCCTCACCGACCTGAAACGCCGCGGGCTCTTGAAGGACACGCTGGTCGTACTGGGCACGGAGTTCGGTCGCACGCCCGCGGCGCAGGGGACCGACGGCCGGGACCATCACCCGCACGCGTTCAGTTTGCTCATGGCTGGCGGCGGCGTGAAAGGCGGCCAGGCCTATGGCTCGACGGATGAATTTGGCTACTATGTGGCCGACAAGAAAGTGACGATCCCCGACTTCCACGCGACGACCCTCCACATGCTCGGCCTCGATCACACCAAGCTGACGTATCGCCACGCGGGCCGGGACTATCGTCTCACGGACGTGCACGGCGAAGTCGTTCGCGGGGTGATTGCGTGACGCGCGAGTGTGGACTCCTGATGGTGTCGAATCAACGGTGATTTGCATACCGTAACGGAGGCAGTCACTCCAGAAAGAGCCTCTCCATGCAACTCGCCAAGGTTCGTCGGACGGATGGGTCGATTGGGTTCGGCGCGGTTCGCGAAGGCCGAATCCAATATTTCGCCGCGCCGGCCATGCTCGGCGACTTGCTCGCCGCCTCGGACCCGATGACACTCGCCACCGAGCAGTTGACGCGAAGTTCGACGCACGACGCTCTGGCCGATGTGACGCTGCTCGCCCCCGTCTGCGAGCAAGAAGTGTGGGCGGCCGGCGTGACCTACAAGCGGAGCAAGATCGCCCGCGAGGAGGAATCGGTCGGTGCCGCCCAGTTCTACGACAAGGTCTACACGGCCGATCGGCCCGAGTTGTTCCTGAAGGCCGCGCCGTGGCGCGTGATTGGGCCCGGCGGCAACGTCCGGATTCGCAAGGACGGCAAGTGGAACGTCCCGGAGCCGGAGCTCGCGCTCGTCATTTCCCCCGCGCTCAAGATCGTCGGCTACACGATCGGCAACGACATGTCGAGCCGCGACATCGAAGGCGAAAACCCGCTCTATTTGCCGCAGGCGAAGGTTTACGATGGCTCGTGCGCGATCGGCCCCGTGATCGCGTTGGCCGGCGCGATGCCGCCGCTCGCCGGGGTCGGCATCCGCCTAGAGATCGATCGCGCCGGCCAGCGGGCCTTCGAGGGAACGACCAACCTCGGCCAGATGGCCCGCACGCCGGAGAACCTGGTCGAGTGGCTCGGCCGCGAGACTTCGTTCCCGCGCGGGGCCATCCTGCTCACCGGGACCGGCATCGTCCCACCGGACGCGTTCACGCTCGCCAGCGGCGATGAGGTTCGCATCACGATCGACGGCATTGGAACGCTGGCGAACCGCGTGGCGTGATCCGTGTGGAATGTCGCACGAAAGTCGCCGAGTATTTTGGTTGCGATCCCGCCTTCGGTTGGCGATACTCTTCTACCTGCCAGTCGCCCTTTCCGAGGAACTCCCATGAAATTGACCGCGTTGACGCTCGTCTCGGCTGGCCTGTTCGCGATCACCGCGCGCGCCGACGACTGGTACAAGATCACCGAAGATGACCGGGCCATCAAGATCGAGACCGACAAGCTCGAAGCCGTCATTCCGAAGAAGAACCCGAAACAATGGATGACGGGCATCGAAAAGCAATCGTTTCTCGACAAAACAACGGGTTTTCGCGAGGCGGGCGATGGCCTGATGGTGATCGACTGGCTCATGGAGGCCGGCAGCGATGCGGAATGGGCGGACAAAGTGATCGCCAAGGACGGGCACGGCGTCGGGCGGTACACCTGGTTCGAGAACGAGACCGACCCCGTTCGCCGCGACTACGCCCTGATGGCGCACGGCAGTTCCAATCGCAAGCGCATGGTCGAGGGGCCACAACTCTGCCACCGCATGAAGCCGGTGCAGCCCGAGGTGATTCGCGGCAAAGACTTCTTCGCCATCAAGACGACGTACCAGTACGAGTACGCCGCCCCCGGCCGCAAGCCCGGTTCGCGCTGGACGCAACTGATCGTCTTCCCCAAGGGCGAACGCTTCTTCCTGCTGATGGACAAGATCGATAGCGTCAACGATTCGCCGGAGATGTTCCTGCGCAACGATACCCCCGGCTGTGTGCGGCACGAACTGGGGAACACGTTCAGCGAAATGTATCTGAGCTACGCGAAGGGCCCGTCGGGCGAGACGATTCCGTCCAGCGAGTTCTTCAAGCCGTTTCCGCCGGACCAGAAGTACGGCTATCGCCGCGACAAGAACAAGACTCCGGAGCGATTCATTCGCTCGTACCACTTGCGTGACGCCAAGACCGGCAAGGCCGGCCCGTGGCTCGGCGGGCTGACGCTCGCGCCGGAGGTCGTGTACGAGGCGTGGTGTAGCATGCGGCCGGGCGGGATCATCGTGATGATCGAAGAGATTCACGGCAAGCCGACCAAAGCCGGCGAGTCGTTCAGTGCCGCCCACGTCGTTGGCTTCTTCGATTCGATCGAGGACATGAACAGAACGAACGATCGCTACAAGGGCCACACCGGCCTGACGGCCGACGCGAGCGGCTGGAAGTTGACCAAGTGAGAGACCGAGCGTGGCCAAGCGAAGCACGAAGCCCGGGCCCTATCTCTTCAAGGCCACGCTCCTTCGCGATCGCGTGAAGACGTTTACAAAGTACCCCTATTGTCTGGCGGCCGTCCGCGACCTGGAGGAATTGGAGTTTCACCCGAAGGTCACGTTCTTCGTTGGCGAGAACGGTTCGGGCAAGTCGACGCTCGTCGAAGCGATCGCCGTCGGGCTGGGGCTGAACGCCGAGGGCGGCGGCCGGAATTTCAACTTTGGCACCCGTGCATCGCATTCGGAGCTTGCGGACAGCCTGCGCCTGTCTCGTAGCCTGAATCGGCCACGCGACTCGTACTTTCTGCGGGCCGAGTCGTATTTCAATTTGGCGACCGAGATCGAGCGATTGGACAAAGACGATGCGAAGGAGTCGTATCAACCGAAGACGAAGATCATTGACTCGTACGGCGGTGTGTCGCTACACGAACAATCGCACGGCGAGTCGTTCATGGCCTTGTTCGAGAATCGGTTTCGCGGCCATGGAATCTACGTCCTCGACGAACCGGAAGCGGCCCTGTCGCCCAAGCGTCAACTCGCCTTGCTCGCGCGGCTGCACCGGTTGATCCTGGCGGGCTCGCAGTTCGTGATCGCCACCCATTCGCCGATGTTGCTGGCCTATCCGGACGCGTGGATCTACGTGCTCGGTGGAGCCGGCCCGGCTCGGACGGCGTATCAGGAAACCGACCACTTCCTGGTGACGCGCGGCTTCCTGGCGAACCCGGCCCGCGCCGTGGAATCACTGCTGGGGTTGTCTGGATCAGAAGGCACATAGAGCGACCCCCAACGAATTGCATTTCCTTCAAGCAAACCCGGCAAAACGCGCAGACTAGACAACTTGGATGGGTCGCCCGCGCGCCCTGGTGGACTTGTAGGGGTTCGGAAAAATGTGCGGCCCGTGCCGGGTTTGCTCATGATCCGGGCCGTAACAGCCGATTTAGGGACGGAGAAGCGACACAACGCCATCGGGGGCGGCGGGTCACGGGTAACTCCGTCCCGGGCGGCTTCAGGGAGTCGGTCCTATGCGCAACGGAATCCTCGGTTCGCTGGCCGCCTTGGCGGTCGGGGCCGGGCTGTCGTACGGTCAAGGTCCCATCGGCCCCGGCGGGCCTCCGCCAATGGGCCCCGGCGGGCCGGGCCTCGTCTCGCCGGACGGCCATCCGATCATCGGCCCACCAGGCCTCGAAGGCTCGGTCCCGCACTGGTCGATGGGCAATGGGGCGGGCGGCGCATATGGTCCGGGCGGGCCGGGTGGCGAAGGCGGTTACGGTTCGGGGGCGGGCATCTTCTCGGGCGCCGGGCCAGGCGCCTCGCGATTCTGGGGCGGGTTCGACTACCTGCTCTGGCAGCCGAAGTCGTTCCTCTCCGACTACCCGTTCATCTCGACGTCCGCTCCGGCGGACCTCGGGATCGCCGGCGGAGCGACGACCTCGCTGCTCTGCACCGAGAAGAACATCACGTTCGGAACCGCGAGCGGCTTTCGCGCTTGGTTCGGAATGGCCTTCGATGATTCGGGCAGCACGGGCGTCGAGTTCGGCGGGTTTCTCCTCGAAAGTCGGGCGAAGTCTTCCGAGTTCCGCTCGAACGGCGTGGGCTTCCCGCTGATCGCGGTCCCGTTCTTCGATGTCGCGAGCGGCCAGCAGGCGAGCTACATCGTCGCGTTCCCCGGCATCTCCGCGGGCGGCGCTCGCGTCGAGGCGCGCACGCAGGCCTGGGGCGCTGAAATCAACGGCGTCATGAGCCCAATGGGTTCGGACGGCGGCTTCACGGTCTTCTGCGGCGGGCGCTACTTCGAGTTGGAAGAACGCTTCGCCTTGACGACGCAGTCCACCTCGTTCGGCATCCCGCCGGTCGGCCCGGGCGGCGTGATCTTCGCTGGTGGTGGTGGGGCTTTCGGCGGCGTCAACTTCGGTGCCCCCGCCATCGACGGCGGCACG
>JANLUE010000279.1:0-2143 GCA_031363325.1 Gemmataceae bacterium | reverse complement strand
CGACCCCGGAGGGGTCGCAGCAGCGCTGAGCCCACCCGACGCGTCCAACAATCAAACGTTGAACGCAATCGCTGCGACCCCACCGGGGTCGCGGGTCGGTCCGATCGCGCCCCGGCGGTGTCGCTGCGCTCAACCGCCGGCGAAAGGCTGGAACGCCTCCGGCGTAAGACTTCCCGCGTCAATCCCTGTTCGTTCGGATTCTGTTCTCTGCGTCTGGCGGTCGAATGCCTTCCCTACCGCTCGAACGCACCGATATCGACGATGGCCTGGCCGCCGGCGATTCCGACCTTGAAGCGTGGTCGGCCGCGCTGGTCCGTGAGCAGGTGCGAATCGTCGATTGGATTGACGGCCGTCATGCTGCCCGCGTCGAGGGCCGGGCTGCCGGGGAGAAGCTTGTGCGTTTGCGTTGGGCCGCCGTTGTTCGCCAGGGGGCCGAGCTTCGGGTCGAGCGGTTCGGTCGCGGTGCCCACCAGGTCGCCGCCGGCCGTGAAGCCAGTGCTGCCAAGTGAATTGCCAATCAGGTTGTTGCCCATGCTCGTGACATCGCCGAAGACATCCGGGGCCTGCCGGGCGAGGTTGTCGGCGATGATCGTGTTTTGAACCCGGACCGTGCCGCCCGCCGTCGAGGTCGTGTCGAGCCCGCCGCCACGGCTCGCCGAGTTGTCCGCGATCGTCGCATTGACGAGGTTCGCGTTGAACGCCGAGATTCCGCCGCCATTACCCCGAGCGGTGTTGCCGCTGACCGTGCTGTTGACCAGAGTCGCGCCGCCCGCGGAGATACCACCGCCGTCGTCTTTGGCGATGTTGCCGCTAATCGTGCTGTCGACGACATCCACGTTGGCGGCCCGGACGCCGCCCCCACGACTCGCGGCCGAGTTGTCCCGGACGGTTGTCCGCGTGACGGTCGCGGACGATGCCTGGATTCCGCCGCCCGATTCGCCCGCGAAGTTCTGTTCGATTAGGCAATCGGTCAATTCGATCTGGGCCGCGTTGACCCCACCGCCGCCGATTCGTGACGAGTTGCCGGCCACGGTGCAATTCGCAAGCGAAGCGTTGATTGCGTCCACTCCGCCGCCGCCAAACGTGCCGGCGAAATTGCCCGTGACTTTCGATTTCTTCAGTTGGACCGTGACGGCCCGGACGCCCGCCCCGCCATCGGCGAAGTTGCCTCGAATGACGCAGTCCGTGAGGTCGGCGGTGTCCGACGCGAACACACCGCCGCCGAGCGTGCCGGCCGAATTGCCCTGGATGAACGTCCCAGTTACGGTTGCCGTGACGGCATCAATCCCGCCACCGACTCCCTCCGCGACATTGCGAATGAACGAGCCACCAACGATCGTCGCGGCCTGCAGGGCGCGAATCCCGCCGGCCTCCGTGCCGGCCAGGTTGCGTCGAACGGTCGTGTCCGTGAGATTGACGTTCACGGCCGAGACGCCGCCGCCAAACAGTTCGCAGCGATTGTCCGCGACCGTGCTTCGAACGAGCGTCGCGGTTGTCGCGGCGAGTCCGCCACCTCCACCCGATGTTGATGTGTTGTTGCGAAGAACACTTCGCGTCAGCTTCGCTTCACCGCCGAGCACGTACATTCCGCCGCCGTCTCCGATCGCGGTGTTCGAAGCGACCGTGCTATCGGTGAGCGTCGCGACCGTCGAACGAATACCACCCCCGGGCCCGGTCGAAGTGTTGCGTTGAACGGAGCTGTTGAACAGGTTGATCGTTGCGGCCCACGCCCCACCGCCCTCGGTACCGGCTGAGTTGGTCAACAGGTGGCTCCGCCGCAATTCCAACGTGCCCGTCCCGAGGCTGAGGCCGCCGCCCTCGAGCGCCGCCAAGTTGTGATCGACCGTCGTTCGCAGAAGCGAGACGTTGCCGGTCGCGGCCTGAACCGCCCCGCCCCGCTGGGCCGTGTTGTTCGAGAGTTTGCAGTCGGTGAATTTCAGTATTCCGGAGTTCGCCCGGACCGCTCCACCATTGCTGTTCGCGTTGCCGCCGAGCCGCAGCGTTAAGCGATCGAAGGACGCATCGGCCGCGCCGAGAAGATCGAAGAGTCGTTCGCGACCGCCTCCCGCGTCGCTGTTCTCGATCGCCGTCGCGGACGCCCCTTTGCCGACGATTGTCACGGCTTCGGTCACGTCGAAATCGC
>JANLUE010000275.1:0-2899 GCA_031363325.1 Gemmataceae bacterium | reverse complement strand
GTCTGAAGTGCCTCGAGAAGCATCCACGCAAGCGCTTCCCGACGGCCGAAGCGCTGGCCAACGAATTGGCGAAGTTCCTTGGCGAGCCGTTGCCGATACCGACTGCCCCGACGCGACCGGCCTTGCCGGCGGAACTCAGCGCGGAACCGCGTCGCCGGGGCCCATTCACGATGGTCGCCGGAGCCGTCGCGTTGATGCTCATCTCGGCCGGGCTCGCCTGGTGGCTGACCGATCGAACCGGGCAGGCCGGCCTCGCCGCCGCGAAGAAGGAGCAGCAAGCGTTCGTCCGCTCGGCCCTCGAAGCGGCCCACGCCGAATGCGAGAGTGGCCAGATTGCGCGCGGCCTCGAACGACTGCGAGCGCTGAAGATGGAAGGCTTGCCCGTCGACGAGATGATCGCCGCCTGGGAATCGCGAGCGCTCGGTAAAACGCAACTGCAACCAGGCTTTGGCGGCACGGTGGCCGCTTACAGCCCGACGGGCGATCGATTGGCGGTTGGGTCGGAGCGCGGCGTGCGCGTGTACTCGTCGGCCGACTGGACGTTGCTCGCGACTTCCAACTCAATTGAATCGGAAGTCACGGCCGTCGCTTGGGACGCGCGAGGGCGTCATCTCCTGATCGGCACGGAGGACGGTCGGATCTTTCGCGGCGAGCCGGCGAACTCGTTCAAGTTCGAGTCCCTCAGCAAGTCAACCGGCCCGCGCGTGACCGCGATCAACGGAGAGCCGGATGCGGTGACGTTCGTTCGCGGCAAAGACGCGACGGTTCGAGCGCTCGACACGCCGGACGCGAAGTCCGCTGCCGGCGAATTGTGGCCGGACCCCGTGGAGCGGATTCGATTCCGTCCCGACGGTCGGGGCCGGTCGATCGTTTCACCGGCCGGCGCGGTCCGCGTGTTCGACCCGGAAACCGGTCGCTGGTTCGACCTCCCCCCCGATGGCAAAGTCGTCGCGATCGACTATGCGTCGCGCGGCAACGTCCTGGCGCTTGGCACGAGCGATGGCTCGGTCCGAATCTGGGACATCGTCGCGCGGCGACCGCTCACCGATTCGTTCCGAATGGCCGCTCCAATCACGGAACTGTCGGCCCGCATCGTCGGCAACGAATACGAAGTCATCGTTTTGTCGGCCGGGAGTTCGACCGTGCTTCGCTGTGGGTGCCCGCTCCTTTGCCCACCCCTGGCCGCACTGGCGGACGTATTCGGAGTTGCCATCGGGCCGAACAATGCGTCGATCTATGTGACAACATCGGAAGGCATCGCGCGGTACGATGTTCGGCTGAACGAAACTTTGAACAAACAAGGTTCGCCGTCTCCACCAACTCGTCCGGTGAAGGTCGGCTTACCCCATCTGCCGGATTCCATGTTCACGGCCGCCAACCCGAATCCGCCCGACCTGAACGAAGCGATCGACGGGCGAACGAACCCAGCTTCGGAGCCAATTGTCGCCGCAATCGCCCCCACCGGATTGCGCATGGCGGCTGGCTCCAAGGGTGGCCAGATCTGGACTTGGTCACCGGGTCAAGCAACGGCTCAAACGAAGTTCACCTGCGAACATGGAATCGGCCACATGGCCTACCTGGCCGACGGGTCGGCGCTCGTGTTGGGTTGCGACGATGGCCAAGTCCGGCTGTGGGATCCCGAAACCAACGCGGAACGGCCGACCAAACTCAAAACGAACTCGCCGGTCCGTTGCGTGGCGACGGCGGAGAACCGCGTCGTCGCGGGATGTGCCGATGGGACAGCCCACATCTGGGATCTCGATGCGGGAAAAGAACTCGCCGTCGTTCGACATCGGGCCGAAGTGAAAGCCGTCGCGTTTCAAGGCGCGAAAGTTGTGACGGCCGGCCTGGACGGTGTCTGCCAGGTCTGGCACGCCGACACCGGCCTGCCGCTCGGCCCGGCCCTATGGCACCCCGACGCGATCGTGGCGATGGACGTCCGCGATGGCCTTATCGCCACCGGAAGCCGCGATCGGCTGATTCGCCTGTGGCGAATGCCTTAGAGGGCTCGGGTCCGCGGTCGCGGCCCGCCGAGGCAATCCTCGCAAGTTCTGCTTGACCTGGTCGTGTTCTTCGAGGCCGTGATCGGGATTTCCTATGCGATCAAAGAAGTGCTCAGCTACGCCGGGCTGGTAACTTTCATTGCCGGCAAACTCCGTGCCTGTCTGCGATTCGCACATCCACTTCCGAGGTGCGACGCAACGCCGACATTCGGAATTCCGAACATTTTCCCACTTGCAAAAATATGTTCGTCCGTATAGTATATTTTGGAAGAGGGGTTCGCGATCAGAGCCGGGAGGGGATGTCATGCAGACGAGCCGCAGCATCGTTTTCGTGACTACTTCCGGTCGTGTCAATCTGCAACTGCCGATCCTGCATGAACTTACGGAGATTGTGTCCCGAATTGTCCATAAATGTCCCAAAATAGCAAAGAAGTTTACTCGCCGCCGACTCGGCGGCCGACCAGTCCGCCCCACTGCCGAAGGAGCGGTGCGGGTCGAACTCCAGGTCTCAATCCGTATTGGGTTGAATATGGCGAATCCTCAAACGTCCGTGCTCGGCCACCAACCGCTCCGCCTGGGACTGGGGTTGTTGCGCCTCACGACTGAAGGTCGGCCGGCCGAGACGGACGCGGTCGCGATCATCCACTTCGCGCTGGGCCGGGGCATTCGCATTCTCGATACGGCCGACGTGTATTGCCTGGACGACAAAGATTTGCACTACGGCGAACGGCTCGCGCGACTCGCACTCGATACCTGGTCCGGGCCGCGAAATGAAGTACGAATCCTAACCAAGGTTGGCCTGGCCCGTCCGAAGGGCCGGTGGGTGCCGAACGGTCGGCCGGAACACGTTCGCAAGGCCATTGACCGAAGCGGCGACGCACTCGGCGTCGAACGCC
>JANLUE010000234.1:0-5455 GCA_031363325.1 Gemmataceae bacterium | reverse complement strand
GCGTGGCCAGGAACTCGTCCTTGCGTCGGTCGGCTTCCTTCAACGCGTCGTTGGCCCGCTCGAGTTCGGCCGTCCGCTCGACGACCTTTCGTTCCAGTTCAATTTCGTAACGGCGTTGCTGCAGGCTGTAGCGAAGGGAGCGTTCGAGGAGCGTCGCGTCGAGTCGCCCCTTTTCGAGAAAGTCCGCCGCTCCGCCCGACATCGCCGCCAAGTCGACTTCGAAGTGCGATTGCCCCGTGAGCAAGATGATCGGCATCTGGCAGCCGGCCGATCGGGCCTCGGACAACAAGTCGAGGCCGGACTTGACGCCGAGCCGATAGTCCACGAGGCAGACATCGTGATTGCATTCGTCGATGGTCTTGAGCGCGGACTCGTAGTCGGAGACCCAATCCAGGTGGTATTGGCCTCCCGAGATTTCGGCGATCAGATCCTTCGTCAGCAGGTAGTCGTCCCGATCGTCGTCGATCAGGAGTACCCGGACGAGGCGTTCAGTTTCCTTCGTCGCCATTGTCCGGCAACTCCACGATTTCAAGCCAATATTTGCCGAGCGTGCGAATCACGTCGACGAGGGCCTCGAACGTGACGGGCTTGGTGATGTACGAGGCGGCGGACAGGTTGTACGAGCGAAGGATGTCCTCCTCGGCCTTGGAAGTCGTCAGCACAACGACTCGGATGCGGCGAAGAATCGGGTCGGTCTTGATCTCGGCCAGCGCCTCGCGGCCATCCTTCCGCGGCATGTTCAAATCGAGCAGGATCAAGCCCGGCCGCGGCGACGAAGCCGGGTCGGCGAACTTGCCGCGACGATGCAAGTAGTCCAACAATTCGACCCCGTCCTCCACGAATTTCAGCTCGTTCGCGAGCTTGGCCTCTTCGAACGCCTCGCGGGTGAGTTGGCGATCGTCCGGATCATCGTCGGCCATCAAGATGACAATCGGATTTCCTCTCGACATGGTTCCTTAAACCTTGGATGGGGAATCGGTGGGCTCGGGCAAAGTGGGCAAGTCGATCGTAAACGTGGCCCCCTCGCCGGGCCGACCTCGGGCCACGATCGAGCCATCGTGCCTCAGGACTATCTTACGGCAAATGGCGAGCCCAATTCCCGTCCCTTCGTATTCACCCCGGCCGTGCAAGCGTTGGAAAACCTCGAAAATTCGTTCCGCGTATTCGTTCTCGAAGCCGATGCCATTGTCCGCGACCGTGATGCGCCAGCCAACGCCATTCGGTCGGGGCGGGTCCGCGTCGTCCGGTACGTCAATCCAGGGCAACGATTGAACCGTAACGATGGGGGGAACGCCCGGCCGACCAAACTTCAGGGCATTGGCGACCAGGTTCTGGAACAGTCGGCGCATCTGGGCCGGATCGGCCTTGATCGTCGGCAACGGGCCGAGTTCGACCCGCCCACCCGACTGAGCGATCCGCGCCTCCAAATCCGAAATGACGCCAGCGACCAGTTCATCGAGTTCGACCGCGACGAACGGTTGCGCCTTCGAGGCGACCCGCGAGAAGACCAGCAGGTCTTCGATGAGCTGGCGCATTCGGGCGGCCGACGATTGCATCCGCTCCACGTAGTCGCGGCCATCGGGCCCGAGCGCCTCGCCGTGCTTCTTTTCCAGGCGGTCGCCAAACGATTGAATCTTTCGCAACGGTTCCTGAAGATCGTGCGACGCGACGTAAGCGAACTTGTCGAGTTCCTCGTTGCTGCGCCCGAGTTCGATCGCCGCGGCCTGGACGCGTTGTTCGGCCCGAGCCCGCTCTTCGACTTCCGAGCGGAGCAACTCGTTGGCGGCAACCAGTTCGCTGGTCCGCATCCGCACCAGCGACGCGAGCACCTCGGCTTGGCGCTTCTGGTCCGTGATGTCGGTCAGCGTTCCAACCCATTGCAACACGGACCCATCGGCCGCGCGGACGGTGACCGCCGTCAGTAACACCCAGCGGAAGTCCTCGACGGGCCAGGCCAGCCGATATTCGCGCGTGAACCGGTCGCTGGGGTTGGCGAGGGCGTTCTCCCAGGCCGAGAGCAGCCCCGGTGCATCGTCCGCGTGAACGGACTTGGCCCAACCGTGTTTGGCCGCGTCGGCAATGCTAATCCCGGTGTGGTCGATGAGCCGTTGATTCAAGTGCGTGACCGTTCCAGCCGCATCGGTAACGAAGACCATCTGCGGGACGGCGTCGGCCAGGGTGCGGAAGCGCTCGAAGCTTTCGCGGAGTTCGATCTCGGCCCGCTTTTGGATCGTGATGTCGCGCAGGTAGGCCGTGAAGACCGGTCGATCGTCGACGGTGGAAGCGGTGATCGAAAGTTCGGCCGGGAACTCCGTCCCGTCCTTTCGCACCGCCGGAAGTTCGAGTCGCCGACCGAGAACCGGCCCTTCGCCCGTCGCCAGGAAGTGGGCCATCCCGCGAAGGTGTCCGGCCCGATGGACCGCGGGAATGAGGCGATTTGTCATGGCCTGACCAATCATTTCGCTTCGCGAGAACCCAAAGATGCGTTCGGCCGCTGGATTGAATTCGATCACGCGCGAATCCGCGTCGATCGAGACGATCGCGTCCAGGGCGGTTTCGAGCATGACCGCCTTGCGCCGTTCGCTGTCTCGAATCGTTCGTTCCTGAGCGATTCGTTCGGTCACATCTTGAGTGACCACCCCGACGCCGATCGTGCGGCCACCCTTCGCCGTGACCGGGAAATAGCTCGATTGCCAAACCCGCGTTGGGTCGGCGCCTCGCCCGACCACTTCACGATTCATGATTGGCCGACCCGAGGTCAAGGCCAATTGAAGGTCCGTGGGGACCTGCGCACCGATGTTGGGCAGGACCTCGGTCAAGCGTTGACCGAGGTGTTCGCCAATGGCTCGTCCGTTCGCGTGGGCCAGGTGCTCGTTGACGCGAACGTACCGGAGTTCCGGGTCGAAGACGGCCATGCCGATCGGGGCGTTCGAGAGAAACGCGTCCAATTGCCCAAGTGCGTCGGCCGTCTGGCTCTCGGCGCGGACGAGATCGGCGTTCGCGGTGCGCAGGTCCGATTCGATCACCTGTCGGCGGGCGAACTCGCGGCGGACGAACGCATAGGCGATGGCCACCATACCCACGGTCAGAAACGCCCCAACGAAACCGGTGACCTTGGCCGACTCGTATCGCCCGGCGGCGATCTGGGATCGTTCATTGAGTCGATCCTCTTCGAGTCGATCGAGCGTCGCCATCTCCTCGCGGATGCGGTCCATGTGTGCTTTGCCGGCCCCGGTCTTGACGATGGCCTGGGCGGCCGGGAACCCCACGAACGGATCGGGTCTCACATCTCGGCTGCGACGCATTTCCCTGAACTTGTCGGCGATCAAATCTTCGAGCCGAGTCAGGCCCGCGTCCAGAGTGGAATCGCCCCCGGTCAATTGGCGGAGCCGAGTCAGGCGCTTGGGAGCACTGGTTTTGCCGCGTTCGTAGGGCTCGAGGTAACTCGGGTCGCCGGTGATGATGAAGCCCCGGTGTCCCGTCTCGGCATCTTTCAGGTCCGAGTGCAACAAAGCGAGTTCTTGTTTGATGTCCCGCGTCTGGGCGACGAGGGCTTCATTCTCAATCAAGACATCAATGTCGCGGCGGGAAACGATCGCGTTACCAATCAGTGCGACGAACGCGAGAACCCACACGGCCGTGATCCAGGCGGATGAGCGCATACGGGCCTTTCACGCCGGGAATTCGGCGCACCAAAGTCGGCAACCAATTGCCCATCCTATTGTCGGTCGCGGGACATTCCCCAAGTCCGTAGACTGAGTCAGTTCGGTGACCGAGAGCCCAGGTCTCAGTCATCGTGGAGAGCAACATGCGTGCCACCGAAGTCCCATCATCCTCGCAACGCATTCTGGTCGCCGAAGACCTGGCCGACGCCCGGACCACGCTTCAGCAAATGCTGCATCTCTCGCTCAATCTGCCGGTCGATGTCGCCGAAGACGGGGCGAAGGCCCTGCAGATGCTTCAGGAACAACCGTACAGCATCTTGGTGACCGATCTGCGGATGCCGAAGCTGAGCGGCCTCAAGCTCATGGAGTCGATCGCCGACAAACGCTTGCCCGTCACGGTCGTCGTAATGACTGGGCACGGCGGCGTCGACGAAGCGGTTCAGGCCATGCGAAAGGGGGCCTACGACTTCTTCACCAAACCGGCCGACCCGCAACACGTCGTCCTGGTGATCCAGCGTATCCTCCGCGAACGCGCCCTCCAGGATGAAGTCGCCGCGCTTCGCCAACAGCTTTCGCATGGGCAAGCCAAGTTCCAGAACGTGCTCAGCAAGAGCCCGCGGATGATGGAGGTGTTCGACCTCATCTCCCACGTGGCCGACACGCCATCGACGGTCTTGATCCTCGGCGAAACCGGCACGGGCAAGGAGCAGATCGCTCGAGCGATCCACATGTCGTCGTCGCGTCGGGACGGGCCGTTCGTCGCTGTCAATTGCGGTGCCCTCAACGAGAACCTGCTCGAGAGCGAACTGTTCGGCCACGAGAAGGGCTCGTTCACCGGTGCGGCCGGACTACGCAAGGGTCGCTTCGAACTCGCCAACAGCGGCACCTTGTTCCTCGACGAAGTCGGCGACGTGCCCGCTTCGATGCAAGTTCGTTTGCTGCGCGTGCTCCAGGAACGAAAGTTCGAGCGTGTCGGCGGCACGGAGCCGATCGAGGTCGATGTCCGTGTGGTCGCGGCCACGCACCGCAACCTGGAGCAACTCATCAAGGAGGGGAAGTTCCGCGACGATCTGTACTACCGGCTCAACGTGATTCGCATCGAGCTTCCGCCGCTCCGCGATCGGCCGGAAGACATCCCGGTGCTCGCCACGCACTTCTGCCAGAAGTTCGCGCGGCATAGTCGGCCGCCGGCCGAGATCAGCCCCGAGGCGATGGAGATTCTGATCAAGTGCACCTGGCCGGGCAACGTTCGCCAACTCGAGAACGCCCTGGAGCGCGCCTGCGTGACCGCTCGGGACAATGTGATCCATCCGGCCAACCTGCCGCCCGACGTGAGCCGTCGGACCGACGTGAAGCACCCGTTCCAGGTGGACCTGGCCCGGACTCTGCCCGAGCAACTCGCCGAACTGACCGCTTCGTACGAGGAACGCTATATCCGCCGAGCGTTGAAGAAGACGCGTGGCCACGTCGGCAAGTGCGCCAAGCTCAGCGGCCTCTCGCGCCGAAGCATCACCGACAAGATCGCCCACTATAAGATTGACAAAGCCACCTTCAAACGCGACGAAGAATAGCGGCGGCAACCCCGAGCCCGACTCATGAAGCCCGAGCACCAGGTCAAGGACAAGTGCAGCCACTGGGTCATCGGCAAATACGCCGGCTCGATCCTGCGCCTGGCCAATGTGGAAGGCGTCCTCGGTTGGCGATTGGAGAAGAGCGAAATCGTCGCCACGCGCCGGTCGCCCGACGGGCTCGTCCGCGTGACGATCGCGGGGCGGCCCACGCCGCTGTTC
>JANLUE010000205.1:0-2769 GCA_031363325.1 Gemmataceae bacterium | reverse complement strand
AAGCGCCAGTCGAGCAGGCCCTTCTCTCCCTCGGGGCCAACCAGGAACGTCGGCCCCGAATCGCGGGTCCAGACGCGGTCGGTCGGCCAATGGTGAAACGCGACTTGCGTTAAGTCGACGCCGCACTTCGTCAGAACGCGCGCGGCCGACTTCTCGCGGGTCGCATCGTTGACCAGGATGTGAACCCGTTCGCGACGACTGAGGTGCCGAACGATCTCGCCGTAGACCCAGGGGATCGGGGCGATTTTGCCCGGCCAGTCGGCCGCGTGGTGCGGCCAGGCGAGCCACGTGGCGGCGTGCGGCTCCCATTCGGCCGGCATGCGAAAATTCGTCGGCAGTCTCGATGCGGACAGTTTCCTGGCCCTCCGGTTTGCGTCCGACCCGAAATTCAACTATGGTTCGGTCGTTCGACGCCCATTGCTTAACTCATCAGCCCGTCCCCCATGGTCGGACCCCGTACAGTCCTGGTCATCGACGACGACCCGAACGTCCGAGAAACCCTTCAGATGGCTCTGGAGGACCTTGGGTTCCGGGTTCTGTCGGCCGTTGACGGTGAAGCCGGCATCGCTCGGGCGCTCAAGGAACTCCCGGACTTGGTCATCGTCGATATGATGATGCCCCGCGCGTCCGGGTTCGTGGTCATCGAGCGACTTAAGCACTCGCAACTCGGTATCCCGGTTATCATGTTGACCGGCAACGAGAGCGGCCATCAGCGCGCGTATGCGGAATTTCTCGGCGTCGATTGTTATCTGAACAAGCCGGTCCGCCCGCAGCAACTCTTCCAGGCCGTCAACCGCTTCTGCCCGCCGCCGGCCATCCCCGCCTACGTGACGCAACTACCGACCTGACACTTGCCTGTCGACTGGGTTCGCGACCGCCGAGCGAAGCCAACCTGCCTCGCCCATACACTTCCCTTCAGCCCGCCACTCCGGACCCCGCCATGCGATCCCTCTCTCTCGCGACCGTCCTGTTGTTTTGTGCCGGCACTTTCGCGGCCGACCCACCCAAGGGGTTCACCGCCGCGTTCAACGGCAAGGACCTCTCGGGCTGGCATGGCATGCCGCATCACAATCCCTACGACTTGGCGAAGTCGGCCGACAAGAACAAGCTCATCGAGGACTGGACGGCCGACGCCAAGAAGCATTGGTCCGTCCAAAATGGCGAACTCGTCAATGATGGCAACGGGGCCTATCTAACAACCGACAAGGAATACGGCGACTTCGAGTTCCTGATCGACTACAAGACCGTCGCACAAGCCGATAGCGGAATCTACCTGAAGGCGACGCCGCAAGTTCAGATCTGGGACTACACGAAGGAAGGCGGCAAGTGGAACATCGGGGCCGATAAAGGCAGCGGCGGCCTGTGGAATAATAGCCCCGGTGCCAAGGGCAAAGACCCCCTGGTCCTCGCCGACAAGCCATTTGGCGAGTGGAACGCGTTCCGCATTCGCATGGTCGGCGAGTACGTGACGATTCACCTGAACGACAGGCTCGTCGTCGATCACGCGCGACTCGAGAACTTCTGGGACAAGAAGCGGCCGCTCGCCAAGGCGTTCCCGATTCAGCTCCAGACGCACGGCGGCGAGATTCGCTGGCGCAACATCTTCATCCGCGAAATCCCGGCCGCCGAGGCGAACGAGATCCTTCGCAAGCAAGACGCCAAGGGGTTCATCGATGTATTCAACGGCAAAGACCTGACGGGCTGGGCCGGCGAAACGGGAGGCTTCGAAGTCTCCGACGGCACGCTCGTGAACCGGCGCGACAAAGGCGGGAACCTGCACACGACCGAGGAATTCGCCGACTTCACGGCCCGCGTGGAGTACAAGCTCCCGGCCGGCGGCAACAACGGATTGGCGATCCGCTACCCCGGCAAGGGTCAGCCCTCGACGGTCGCCATGTGCGAAGTGCAAATCCTCGACGACAACGCCGAAAAGCACGCGAAGCTCGACCCCCGCCAGTACAACGGCTCGGTCTACGGCATGATTCCAGCCCACCGGGGCTACGATCGCCCGATCGGCGAATGGAACTTCATGGAGGTGACCGTGAAGGGGCCGAAGATTTCCGTCGAATTGAACGGCACGCGCATCGTCGATGGCGACGTGAGCAAAGTCACAGAACTGATGGGCGGCCAGGAACACCCGGGCAAGGATCGGCTGAAGGGCTACTTCGGCTTCGCGGGTCACGGCGACCCGGTCGCCTTCCGCAACATTCAGATTCGCCCGATCAAGTGAGTCGTCGGTCGGTTCGGTTCAGTCGCCCACTTACATCGCGCTTTCAGAAAACAGTGGACATGGCGGGCCAATCGCGGCCGCGAAGCCAGCCGACGAATCCGGTTTGTTGCCCACGAATGATCCAGTGACTCAGTTGCGACGGCGCTATGGTCGCATCATGGGCATGTAGCGGCGCGAGAGTTCGCGGGCTTGCTCGAGGGCAAGTTCGTCCTGGCGGTCGCGGTCGGCGATGATCTGGTCCGGGGTCACGCCGACTCCGGAGATCGGGGCCCCGCTCGGGGCGATCAGGCGGGCGAGCGTGATTCGCATCGCCGCCCGGGGTCGGGGCTTGCCGGAATCGTCCGCTTCTTCGGCCGTCGAGAACTTCACCACGTTCTGGACCGAACCTTTGCCGAACGTCGCGGTGCCGATGAGTTTGGCGCGGCGATTGTCGCGCAGCGCGACGGCCAACACTTCGGCGGCCGACGCGGTGTCGCCGTCGACCAAGACGACCATCGGGATGTCCGACGCGGCCGCTCCGGACAGCGACGAGTAGACCT
>JANLUE010000185.1:0-7949 GCA_031363325.1 Gemmataceae bacterium | reverse complement strand
GCCTTTCGCTCCGCGAGTGGTCGTTGCTTATGGAAACCATCTAACTGGCTCGGGATCGTAAGCCGTTCTTTCGCGGAGCGAACGACGACTTAGCGTGGGGAAAGGCAAGGCGCATCGTCTTTCACAGATGATTGTAGCCTGAGTGCCGGACTTCTCGCGCTGGCGACGGCCTCTGTGCTTCCCGGCAGAATCGGAGTTCCGCCGCCACGTAGCGGGCCTTACGCCTTCACCACCAACTTCACCGCTTCAATCTCGGCCCGGCCGGACTTCTTGAACGGGCGCGGCATCGGCTGGGCGTGGCCTTTCGCGTCGATCGTGCGACAACGCAGCACGTATTCGCCGGCCACCACGCCCGGCAACAGGATCGCCCAGTGCGCTCGCGTGAGGGGCATGGGCCAAACCTTCGGCTTGCCTCCCGTGTCGAAGCCGAACGTGTCGGGCGCGATCTTGCCGGGCGGGCCGAGGATTGTCGCATCGACCCAGGGGGCCTTTGTGAAGTACTTGTCGTCGGCGGGCCACGGCTTGTCTTTCGGCTGAATCCAAACTTGCACTTTCGAGAGCCCCGCGATGCCGACCTGGGCGTAGCCCGTGATCGGCAGCGGTTCATTCGCCTTCGCTGAATCGGGCACGTGAATCGTCGCCGCGAACGTCTTCAGCGGGCTATCGAGGTCATTGTTCCCATCCGCATAGGTATCGTTGGCATGGGCGATGTTGCTGAGCACCACGTGCGACAGCCACTTGATCGACTTGAACCCGTATGCCTCCGGCACCACGACGCGGACCGGGCCGCCGCGCTCGGGGGTGAGGAATTGGCCGTTGAGTTTGTAGCAGAGGATGACGGGCGGCAGGCCGTCGGGTTCTTCGAGCACACGAGCCACCGAGAGGGAACTGCGAAACATCTGCTTCGGTTCGTTGTTGTGGAAGCCGTAATAGAAGATGCGGCGGAAATTCTCGATCGGCTCGGCCCGCCACACGACTTCGCGAAGGGGCACCCCCTCCCAGATGCCCATGCCGAGCGGACAGCCGATGTTCAGGCACGTCATGACCTTGGCGAACCGAACCGCGTGCCGTTCGCCGAGCTTGAGTAGCGTCTCGAAGTCGAGGGCCGTGCCGTCCTTCTTGGTGTGCGGCTTGCCGAGCTTTGCCGGATTGTCCGGGTCGGCGATCACTTCGAGCTTCCAGGTCTCGCGCGTGAGCCCGACCTCGCGCTTCTTCTCGACCGGCAGCGAATGCGGCAACGGCTTGCCGCGCGAAACGTCCTGGAAGACATCTTGCGGCGTGAAGTACGGCTCGAGTTTCTCGACGACACGGGCGAGTTCCGGTGCCTCGGCCGCGCCGGACCGAGCGGTTGGGATGGCCGCGAGAGCCAGGCCCGCGCGCAGGAAGTAGCGACGCGAGTGCTCGGCGTGTTCGGCGAGGAATTCGGCGGCCATGACGCTTGGCTCCCGGCGCGGCGAAAGATTAGAGTATGATTATGACAAACGGGGTCGCAGTGGTGTGTTGGAAGTCGATATTCCGATCAACGAATATACGGCTCGAATTGATCAACATGAGCAGCCGTACCCCGACAACACCGGGCGAATCGAAGTCGTGGTCCCACATGCGGACTTTGAAGTGCTTAATCGATCCGTTAGGAGGTTGCTGCCGTGTTGACGATCACGAACGACTGGGAAGTTGCGAAGGACGCGCTCCCGCCCGGAACCAAAGTCGTTGTTACGGTGCGAGCGCGAATGCCCTTTGGGGTCTTCGTCGAAATCCCCGATTGCCCGTTCACAGGCTTGATCATGATCGTCCACTTCAAAGACGGCGAGAGGATGATGTTCGATGAACTTCCGCCCGTGAATTCGCGTGTTTCCGCGGTCGTGCTCGGACACAAAGAACTTGAGCATCAAATCGTCTTGAGCGTGCGGCCCACGGACCTGAGTGGTGCCCCGATCACCAGGCCTTGATCGACGGCTCCACCGAGCGACGGTACGGTGTAACTTTCGCTTCGCGTCCGGTCCCGCACGAATTGCCGATGTCCTAGTCTAGTGAAAAGTCGCGGAGGACTCGCATCGTGGCAGGATGATGTGTCGATGAACGGCGGCGGTGGTACCGGCGAACGTCGAATTGCCGAAGGCGGCTTGCCATTCTTCGCGCCGAACTCGAATTGATTCTCCGGCCACCGCGACGAATTCACCGAACGAATCAAGCGAGAACCACTCCCGGGCGTCGGCGGGGGTCGTGTCGCGTACTCGGGCCATCATTGCCAACTCGGACATCAAGCGGCGGATCAATTCGAAGAACGCGGCATCGACCGAAGTTGGATGACTCAACGTGAATCGACATGAGATCCGAGAGGGCTCGCCGGCGACTTCCAACTCGATGAGATGTGCTCCGTCGTTGAATGCGAAATGCGATGCACCTTCCGATCGAATCGCGTCCGGGTCCAGCGATGTATTTGGTAGGCGGCGCACCACTTCTCGGACGGTTGCGACTGTTGCCGAACCGCCTCGCAACTCAACTCCGAATGATTCGAAACCCATGAAAGTCTCCGAGAATCAGCAGGCTCCCGCTCGCCGATCGTCGGCGAACGGGAGCCGACCGCCTACTTCTTCTCTTTCATCTTCGTCAATTCGCTCTCTTTGCCGTCCTTGTCGGAGATCACGAGCTTGTCGTCGGTGACCGACTTGATCGTGTCCGTGTCTTCCACTTCGCTGCCGTCCGGGCCCTTGATCTTGGTCTTGAGCTTTTCGCCGTCGACTGAGTACGAGCCTTCGAGCTCGAGCTTCTTGCCGTTGAATTCGGCCGTCACTTTCAACTTGCCGTCCTTGGTCATCTCGACGATCGTGCCTTTGGGAACGTCGCCCTGGGTCTTCGTGATTTCCCACTTGCCGACGAGCTTGGCGGCGTCGATCTTCTTTTCTTCCTTCTTGTCGTCGGCGGAAACCGAACCGACCACCAGGGCCGCCACGCAAACGGCGAGCAATCGCTTCATTGCACTCTCCATGTGAACTGGGAGGCTCGGATAATCCTCGCCTCGGGGTGAACGCAATTTAGCGAGCCGGTTCGGGCGGGGCAAGCAGTCGATCGACCGCGTCCACAAGCTCCGGGACCTCGGCCATCGCCCCGATGCCGACATCGCCGCAGGCCAGCGACTTCACCATGGGGCCAACGATCTGAAACTTCAGACTGCGGGCGTTGATCTGGGCCAACAGGGCCTCGTCGTCGAGGTGACCCGGCACGTGGGCCGCACCGGCGTCGGTCGCGATCGCCCGCAGGTGTCGACGCGTCATGGGGTGTTCCCACATCAAGGTGTTCATGGCCGGTGCGACGGCCACAGGTCGCGCGAAGTCCCAGGCTCGCCAAACGCACGTCAGGCAGTTATCGCACAGCCCGCCGGCGAACTTCGCGAGTGTGTTCGCATCGAGCGGCGCGATCAGCAACAGGTCGGCCCAGCGTCGAAGTTCGATGTGCGTGACCGGTGCCCCACGTTCATAGCGCAAACCGTCCACACGGCCGGGCCATTCATCATCGTCGATCGTCACGACTTCCGGATTGCGAACGACGCGCGATGGGTCGAGCCGCACCGGGTCGAAGAAGTAGAGCGCCGGGTTCGTGGCCACGACCCGGACGGCGTGGCCACGCTCACGCAAGGCGAAGAACAGGTCCGGGGTCTTGATCGCGGCGACCGAACCGGTCACCCCGAGAAGGATGTTGGCCATGCGCGGAGTGTATGCGCACTACCGGCCGTTCACAACGGGTCGAATCGTGGCGGCCGGCCCATCGAGGCGCGCAAGGTGCTGCGCGAGTGCGGCTTCCGGTGCCTGGTACGCTTCACGAAGTTTTGGCAGCAGGTGACCGGCCGACTGCGTGGGGTCTCTCAACTGTTGTAGGTACGCCAACAAGATGGACTTCGCTTTCGGCGTCGTCCGAAGCATCAGGTGCGTCCAGGCCCAGGCTTCCTGGTATTGCGAACGCCCCATCTGCGTGACCTGGTCGAGTCGTTCGAGTGCCGCCAGATCGAACTTCGGGTCGCGACGGAGAGCGTCGAGGTGGCCCGGATTCAAGCCGTCTTTCTCGGGCGGCAGTTCGTAGTACTCGGCCAGGCCCTCATCGAGCCACAGGGGCACTTCCTTCAACACGCTGTTCAGGAGCGCGTGCGTCAATTCGTGCCGCAGGTCCTGGCGCAGGTGATCGCCCCAGTACGTGTAGACGAGCAGGTCGCGCGGCCCGCCGGCCGTTCGCGGTACGCCAACGAAGAACGCCCGTCGCCGCGGTAGGTCCGGGTACCGGTAACGCATGTAGCGTTCGTATTTGTCCTGATCGTCGAACAGATAAACTTGGACGACGGTGTTCGTGGCTGGCAGACGAAGGTCGTTGAAGACCTGATCGCGAAGCGTCGCCAGTTCGGCGAAGAGAGGGGCGTTCGGTTTCAACGGCGTGTCGCTGTAGAAGACGAACTGCGACACGCGCTGGGCGGACGCCTTGCCCGGCAGGGCCGGTGCTTCAACCGGCGGGAGCCCGGAGTCCGTTCGCTTGCCGAACGTATCGCAGCCCGCGAGCAGAACGAGCGCGCCGACGGCCCACCTGGCCACGCGACTCGGTTGTGCATCGGCCATGCGCAAGCCCCTCGTGCACGGCCCCTATAACTTGCCCGCCTTCCCACCGCCAGCCCGAATTGGACAAAAAATGAAGGCGACAAATTGAAGGACTTCATTCCGCCTACTTACGCGCCAGCCATTTCTGCACGGCCGCGACGTAGTAAGTCGCGCTCGCCGACGAGCCCTTGCCCGGCTCCACCGTGTAGCCACCGTCCGCATTGCGATGGGCCTCAAGGAACGAACGAAGCTTCTCGACATCACTCGGTTTCTCGGCGAGCAGATGGAGCGCTCGCATGACTCTATAGGTGGTCTCCAGATCGGAACCCTTTGCGTCCGCCTTGCCGAAGCCGCCGTCCGGGCGCTGGCTCGCCTTCAAGGTTTTGACGACCGTCGCTCTCCGTTCGTCATCGAACTTGCGGCCGGAACGCAGCAACATCGCCACGGTCCCGCCGGTATCGCGGCCGAGCGAATCGCCCTTTCCAAAGGTGCCATCGGCGTTGCGCGACTTCTCGATCTCCGCGAACCAGGCATCGAGTTCCGGGGCGAACGATTTGGCTGCTTCCATGCCCGCCACGGCCAGCCGGCGTTCCTCGAAAGTCTTCGCGTTGGCGACGAGATACTTCACCGAGGGGGCGTAGTCGAATTCCTTGAGGAGCTCGGCACACGCCATCATGCCGACGCACGTGACGATGACATCCGCCTTGCCCGTCGGCCGATCGGCGAACGCCCCGGTCGTCGGGTCGAAGCAGTCCTTCACGAATGCCGTGACCCGGTCGACGTTCGGCACCTCGCCGCCGAGATACTTGAGCGCCCGCACGGCCGCCGACGTGGCTCGCAACGAAGACGGCGCGCCCGGTGCGCCATCCGAAGTGAACCCCCCATCCGGTTTTTGCAGCGTGGTCAGAAAGCGAATCGTTTCCGTACGCTCGTCCGCCGACGCGACACCGCAAGCCAACAGCACGAAGGCGAGCGGAGCGAATTGCATTCTTCTCATGACCAGACTCCTCACACCAATAAGCCATCTTGCATATGTAAGACGCGGTCGCTCGAGCGGGCCGCCAGTTCCTCGTCGTGCGTCACCAAAACGAGGCCGGTCCCCGTGAGTGCCAGTTGCCGTTGAATCTCGGCCAGCACTTCGGCACCGGTCGTCGAGTCAAGGTTGCCCGTCGGTTCGTCCGCCAACAGGAGCCGGGGGTGATTCACGAGTGCCCTCGCGACGGCCACCCGCTGCCGCTCGCCGCCCGACAACTCGGCCGGTCGATGCCGTAGCCGGTGGCTCAGTCCGACCGCGTCGAGCGCGGCGGACGCCAGCTTGCGGCGCTGGCGTCGACTTTGCCCGGCGAACGTCATTGGTAATTCGACGTTCTCGATGGCCGTCCGATTCGCGACGAGGTGGAACGATTGAAAAATAATCCCCACCGTCGTCAGGCGGAATTCTGCCCGCTCGTTGCGGGTCATTCGGCCGATGTCGCGTCCCGCCACGGCAATCGTCCCGCCCGTCGGCACGTCGAGCCCGCCGATCAGATGGAGGAGCGTGGACTTGCCCGAACCGGACTTGCCGAGGATCGCGACCCGTTCGCCCGGGGCGACGTCGAGAGTCACGCCGCGCAGGACGTTCACGGGCCCGTACGATTTGGTGAGGTTGTCGGTCCGGACGAGCGGCGCGGCCATGTCTCCATTCTGCCGCCCGACGCTCACGCGACCAGCACATCTTCCGTCGTCTCGGCGAATTGACACACGTTGATCTGGCCGTCGTGGACGGTCAGATAGTGGCACGGCTTCTCCGTCCAGCAGCCGCTATTGAAGTACGCGATCTGCCCCGCCTCGTTGGCGACCGCGACGTGCGTGTGCCCGCAGCACACCGCCTCGCAGCCGCGCTTACGGGCGAGCTCGATTGACTTCGCTTCGATCTTCGCGGTGCAACGCAGGAACGTCTTGCTCTTCGCCTTGGCCGCCCGCGCGAACGTGTGCGACGAATCGAGCCTCTGCAGGATGCGATAGATGAAGTCGCCGATCGCCGTGAGGATCGGATGATCGTCGATGAAGTTGTCGAACCGATGGCCGTGATGAAACAGGATGCGTCGATCGCCGCTGTCCAGGATCAGTTCGTCGCGCACCTCGACGCCGAGTAGGTGCGAGACGATCTCGGCCGGGCCATCGTGGTTGCCGTTGATCCAGATGATCTCGATCGAGTCGGACAACTTGCGAAGCAGCGACAGGACCTTCCAGTGATGCTTCTTGAGCCGACGGAAGTCGATCGAGTCGAACACGTCGCCGTTGAGGATCAATCGCCGCGTGAGTGTTCGGCCGTCGTGAATATCGTCGAGAAAATGCGCCAGTGCCTTCGCCTGGCAGTTATCGCTGCCGAGATGGAGATCGGAAATGACGAGCGCATCGTACACGCGAACACCCTCCATGTAGCGAAATCGTAAAGCGCGGAGGCGAGCGACCTGTGAGGCCGACGTGAAGATGTGGAGTGAGTTTGGGCTCCCCCGAACGGAGCGGGGTGAGGTTTCGACGCGGCGAGCGTATCCTACCCGCCTATGGCAACATTCGACCGCGTATTGGTCATCGAGACATCGGGCCGGGTCGGGCAGGTTGCGCTCGGGACGGGAGCGTCGATCGTGGTCGAGGCCCGGCTCGAATCGGCGCGGCGGCGGGCCAGCGATTTGGCTCGCGTCGTCCGGGAGATGCTCGGCGCGCAGGGTTGGTCGGCGCGCGACCTGACGGCCATCGTGGTCGGCCTCGGGCCGGGCAGTTACACGGGGCTACGCGTCGGGCTCGCGTCGGCCAAGGCGTTGGCTTATGCGACGGGGGCCACGTTTCTCGGCATTGAGACTTTTGCGGCGATCGTCGCCCGGGCGACTGGTGATCAGGTCTCGGTCGCCTCGGACGCGCTGCAAGGGAAGTTGTTTCGGCGAACCTATCAACGAACGTTGATTGGTGGATGGGAACCGGCCGGCGAACTGGGCATCGTGCCCGGCGACGATTGGCTCAGCGAGTTGCGGACGGGCATGGCCGTCAGCGGGCCCGCGGCCGAGTTGTTTGCGGAGCGCCTGCCAAGTGGCGTGACGATGCTGCCGGACCGCGATCCTCGGGCCGTCGAATTGCTTCGCGTGGCGAGCGAATGGCCCTGGGCCGTGAACGCGGACGTGTGGACCGCGGAGCCGCTCTATCTGCGCGGCAGCTCGGCGGAGGAAAAAGCAAAAGTGGTTGGAGCGATGTCCGTCGCCCGCTGAACGCGGTCAAGCGGACCGCTCGAGCGCTTTGTAAGTAGGCGTAGAGGGTCAATGACGGTCGTCCAAAAGGAAACGGCGAACCGGCCGCGTAAGCTGCCGGGTGGGCCGGCCGCGCCACCCGGCAGCG
>JANLUE010000182.1:0-2530 GCA_031363325.1 Gemmataceae bacterium | reverse complement strand
ACCTCACCCCCCGGCCCCCTCTCCGAAGCGGAGAGGGGGGACCTGAGTCCGCTTCGCGGACGAGCAGACGTTAGCGCCCACGCCCCGAACGCGACCAAGTTAGTAGCTACTTCGCCCGCTTCGGGTACGCGGGTCGCTTGTCCTCCTTGGGTGGGTTCTGCTTCAGCGCTTCCTGCGCCAGTTCGATCGCCTTGTCGAGTTGCTTGTCCTTGCCGGCCGCCCAGTCCTTCGGCCAGATGTCCACATCGTGATCCGGCGGGACGCCTTCGTTTTCGACAATGAACCCGTCCTCGTTCCAGATGGCGAAGCCGGGGGCGGTCACCGAGCCGCCGTCCAGGAGTGGCGGCATGTTCGAGATGCCGACGAGGCCGCCCCAGGTTCGCTTGCCCACGAGCGGGCCGACCTTGAACTTGCGGAACATCCAGGGCAGCATGTCGCCGCCCGAACCGGCCCCCTCGTCAATGAGCATAACCTTCGGCCCGTGGACGGCCGCGCTCGGCGTTCGCCAGTCGGCCCCGTAGCGCGGGGCCCAGTGGCTGATCGGCTCGCGACGCAGCAGGTCGATGTAATAGTCGGCGATCTGGCCGCCGCTGTTGAACCGCTCGTCGATGATCAGGGCGTCCTTGTCGATCTGTGGGAAGAAGTAGCGCTTGAACGACGCCAGGCCCTGGGCGGCCGTGTCCGGCACGTAGACGTAGCCGACCTTGCCGCCCGTCGCCTTTTCAACCTTGCGCAGGTTCCCTTCAATCCAGTCGCGGTTGCGGAGCGTCATCTCGTTGCCTAACGGTTCAACCGTAATGGTTCGGCTGTCCTTGCCATCCGGGTTCGGGCCAACGGTGATTTCGATTCCCTTGTTGGCCGTGTTCTCGAACAGCGAGTACAGTTCGGTCGGCGGCTTCAGATCGACGCCGCGAACCGCAAGCAGATACTCGCCTTCCTTGACGTTGACGCCGGGGGCCGTCAACGGACTGCGGAGGTCGGCCGTCCAGTTCAGTCCACCGTAAATCTTTTTGAAGCGGTAGCGACCGTTGGCGATTTCGTAGTCGGCGGCTATCAGCCCGCCGGGGACGGTCTTGGTCGTGTGGAGTCGTTCGCCGGGCGTGTGGTAGCTGTGCCCGACGGCCAGTTCCGAAAGCATCCAGCGGATGACCTTGTAGAGGTCGGCCCCGCTCGTCAGGTGCGGTAGGAACTGTTCGTACTTCTTCTCGATGGCCGCCCAATCGGAGCCGTGCATCCCCGGGTCGTAGAAGAAGTCGCGGTTGATCCGCCAGGCCTCGCGATAGATCTGCTTCCACTCGGCCCGCGGCTCGATGCGAACTTCGATCGCTTCCAGATTGAGCGCGTTCGTGCCATCGCCGCCGGACGGCGCGGCCCCCGTTGTGATCGGGCCCTTGCGTCCACCTGGTGCCCCGAGACCGGCGGGAGCGCCGCCACCGCCGGTCGAGCCGATGATCCACGTCGATGGACCGGTCGCGTAGAGCATTTTGCGGCCGTCCGGCGTCAGTTCATAACCCATGACCGACGGCTGAATCGTGTCGTTTTTGCGGGTGTTGACATCGTATCGATTGAGCGACGCACTCGGCGGCGGCCCGCCGCGTCCACCACCTCCTTCGGGTCGATTCAGATAGAAGAGTTGGCCGGCCGCGCCCGCTTCGAGACTGCCGTAGTTGCCGGTCGGCATCGGCAGCGACAGGATGCGGTGATCGAGGTCCTCGAAGTCGATCGAGAAACCGTCCTTCTTGGCGACTTTCGCCTTCATCTCGCCGTCCTTGCCCTTCGGATCGCCTTCGCCCGCCTTCGGCGAGTCCTTGCCATCAATCGCCTTCGGGAACGGGCCTTTCGTGGGCTGTTCGCCCTTCTCCTCGTCCGATTCCTTCAGGAACGGCGAGGGCACGTCCTTCTTCAGAATGGCCAGTTGCAACGACCAGCGCGGCGCCCGCGTGTCGCTGGCCGATTGCATGAAGCCGTGCTTCGACATGCCGGTGTCGTTCGAACTCACGAAGTAGAGGAACTTGCCGGACGCGTCGAACACCGGCTCGGACGCTTCGCTCAGTCCATCGGTGATCGGGAACGACTTGTTCTGTTCGAGCGAATAGACGTAGACGCGGCTGATCTGGGCGGCCGTGTCCTGCGAGTACGCGACCCACTTGGAGTCCGGCGACCAACTCGACAGCACCGAGCCACGCGAGCGCCCGTACTTCGGATCGGAGATCTTCGTGATCTTGCCGGTTTCGATCGTCAAATAGAACTGAATTCCCGCCTGATCGCGGTAGAGCAACTTCTTGGAATCGCGCGACCAGACGGGGTTCGAATAGAACCCATTTCCTTCGAGCTTGACCTTCTTGGTCGGCGACTTGCCGTCCTGCGGGGCGAGCATCAATTCGTACTCGCCGGACGCGTCGCTGAAGTACCGGCGACTCGTATCCTGAAACCGTCCTTCTCATCTTCGAGGTCGCTGGCGCACCGGCGTGGCGATGCTCCGGCACCCTCATCAGTCCCACGGTCGTGCTCACGGCCGGTCACTGCACCG
>JANLUE010000157.1:0-7256 GCA_031363325.1 Gemmataceae bacterium | reverse complement strand
CGGCGATGCCCTTCACGCAGGCAGACGTGTGCGGGATCTTCACCTTCTTCGAGCGATCGTCGCCGAGCCGGGTATCGATGCTGAAGAGGACATCGGGAACGATGGGCGGCTTCATTGGACTCGAGAACAATCCACAATCGGCCAGGGCAAGCCATTCGCGGTCCTCACCGGGTCCGGCCCAACTGCTATAGAGCGGCTCGACCAACAATCGTTGCTGGGAACCCTGGAACGAGCTTTCCACGGTCGCACCGAACTCGATCACGATCGACTCGGTATCGGGTACGACGGCCGGATCGACGTAGAAGGTTTCGGGTATGGCGATCGCGGCCGACATCGAGCGTTCCTCCGCGCCAGGCCTCACGCGTCTTCCAGATAGAATAACACATCCGCCAGGGCGTTTGAACTGGTTTCGAGCCCGGACCAGTTGCGGTCTTCGAGGGCCGAGCGGACGCTGCCCATCAGGCGGTCGAGTTCGGCCTGGTCTTCCGCCGGGGCCTTCGCGCGCAGTCGTTCGGCTTTCTCCAGGAGCGCTCGGGCCTGGACCATCTCGCGTTGACCTTCGCGGGGGCCGCTATCGAGCGACGGCATCGACGCCGAGGGGCCGTCGCCTTCGAGTTCAACACCGGACTCCATTTCGCCTTCCACGTCGTCCGGGCCAATCTCGCCTTCTTCCTCGGGCGGGAAGCTATCGCGCCAGAGAGACTCGAGCCGGGCCGTCGCCGCGTCACGTTCCTCGCGCTCGAACTTCGCCAGCGCGTTGTCGATCGTGATGTGTTTCACGAGGCCGGTCGCCTTCTCACGGGCGGCGACTTTGAGAACCCCGTCGAGCGTCAGGTCGAGTTGCACGACGAGCTGGTTGCCGGCCGGCACGCGGGCCAGTCCCTCGATGTTGAACATGCCGACGCGATGGTTCCGGCGAACGTCGTCGCTTTCGCCCTGATAGACATCGACCTCCACACGGGGCTGACTGTCCGACACCGTGCGGAACACTTCACTTCGCGAGGCGGGCAAGGGCGTGCCGCGCTTGATGATCGGGCTGAAGCGAAACTCGAACCCGCCGCCGAAGAAGTAGTCGCCGCCGGAGCCATCGAGCGTCTTGATGCCGAGCGAGTGCGGCGTGATGTCGACGAGGACCGAGCCGACCGCGTCGCCGGCGATCATGGCCGCCTGGACGGCCGCCCCCAACGCGACGCACAAGTCCGGGTTGATGTCTTTTCGCGCCGGCCGACCGAGCCGCTGCTCGAGCAATTCGGCGATCATCGGTGTGCGCGTGCTACCGCCGACCAATACGACGCGATCGATCTGCGACGCCGTCAAGCGGGCGTCGTCGAGCGAGCGCTGGACGCAGTCCATGGTGCGATCGATGAGCGGGCGGATCAGGTCTTCGAAGTCGCCGCGACTCACTTCGATCGACATGTGCAATGGCACGCCGTCCTTCTCGGCGATGAACTCCTCTTCGACCTTGGCGAACGCGTGGTCGGAGAGTTGCCGCTTCGCCGCCTCGGCCGCCCGGAGGATGCGAGCTTTGGAGGTTCGATTCTCGCGCAGGTCGAGCCGATGGTGCGTGTTGAAATTGTCGCACAGGTTGTTCATCAACAGTTCGTCGAAATCGTCGCCGCCAAGCTTTGTATCGCCGTGACTGGAGAGTACTTCGACGATGCCCGCCTCGGCCCGGACGATCGACACATCGAACGTGCCGCCGCCCAGGTCGTAGACGAGCACGTTGAGCCCAGCCGCCTGATCGGGGTCGTAGACGAGGGCGGCGGCCGTCGGTTCGTTCAGGATGCGGACGACTTCGAGTCCCGCGAGCGTGCCGGACTCGATCGTCGCCTGTCGCTGGGCGTCGTTGAAGTAGGCCGGCACCGTGACGACCGCTTTCTTGACGGTCTTGCCCAGCGACTTCTCGGCCCGATCCTTGAGCGCGCGCAAGATCATGGCCGAGATTTCTTGCGGCCGATACTGCTGATCGCCGAGGGGAACTTTCGTGTCCTCGCCCATCTTGCGCTTGATGGACTTGATCGTGCGGTCCGGCGCGAGGGGGTATTGATTGCGGGCGGCCTTGCCGACGAGCAAACGACCGTCGTCGGCGAGGCCGACGAACGACGGCAGGATCGGGTCGCCATCGTCGCCGGTCAGAACGCGCGGCACGCCAGCCTCGACGACCGCGACCTCGCTGTTCGTCGTCCCGAGATCGATGCCGATGATCAGTTCCGCCATGATGCGTCCTTGAAAAATGGATTGCCGCTAACGAGCCACCTTGACCTGGGCGAATCGGAACACGCTCCCGCGCCAACGATAGCCGCGGCGCAACTCCTCGACCACCTCGCCGGCCGGCCGGCCCGTCTCGCCAGCGACTTCGATCACTTCCATCAACTCCGGGTCGAACCGTTCGCCGAGCGCCGGGATCGGTTCCAACTCGAACTGCGAGATCGCCCGATCGATGCGGTTCAAGCTCATCCGGTAACCGGCGATCAGGCCGTCGAGCGACGAACGCACGAGTTGGGCCGCCTCGTCGATGCGACCGCGTCGGGCGTCGGCGTCCTTGATGACTTCGTCGCGCCAGTCGGCCATCATCTGTTGGCCGATCGCGGTCGCGAATTCGCTGTTCACTGGCGGCGAGCCACCGCCAAAGAGGCGGGCCCAGAAGCCGCGCGGCCGCTCGGCCACGCTCGGCACCAACGTGGCCGGGATGTCTGGCGGGGCCGGTATTTCCGTGGCCGAGGTCAATTCATCGAGCGGGGCGTCGATCGCGGCCCGCTGGCGTTCGGCCTGGCGCACCGCGATGGCCAGGTTGTCGTAGACATCGACGACCGCCTTCAGCAGCGGCTTGACGACCGAATCGTCCGACGGCTTCGACCGCAGCGCGGTCAACGCCTCGCCGAGGCGATCGACGGCCGTGCCATTCTGTTCGAGCGCCGAACGGGCGGCCTTCGTCTGGAGGTTGATCTCGTGCCGAAGGGCCGTGAACTGCGACACGACTTCGTGCAGGTCGATCGACTCGGGTTCGTCGCAGACCTCGGGTACTTCGGTCAACTCTTCGAGCCACGTCCGGAAGTCGGCCAGGACGGCGTCGACATCGAACGCCACTTCGGTCGAGAGGTCCGTGTCGAGGTCGTCCGATTCGTCGTCATCGAACTCTACCGGCGCTTCTGCATCGCCAGGAGCGTCTGCAAACCGGTCCTCCGCCTCGGCGTCCGACATGCGATTTCCTCGATCACTTCTTCGATGCCGTCCCGCTTGCCCTGTTCGAACAACCGATGCCGCACGCGGGCATCGAGGTCCTTGAGTTTCTCGTAGGCCGCCCGCACGACCGCGAACCGGTCCGGGTGGCGCTCCGGCGGGAACTCGCGGACGAGTTCGAGATAGCGGCGGCGAATGGTTTCGTCGTCCGCCTCGGGCGGCACGCCCATCGTCTCGTAGGGGTCGGTCATGGTCGGTGCTCCATTACCAGAACCAGGCCGGCTCGCGGAGCCAGCGCTCCAGGTCCGGCGAATTCTTGATGCGTTCGTCGAGCAATTCCCGCACGCGCTGGTACTTGTTCGCCTTGTCCCGTTCGAGCAGATCGTGAACGCGGCGATACATCGAGCCGGTCTGATAGCTCACGAACCCCGACTTGTTGCGTATCTTCGACTCGCCGACGAAGAAGGGGAAGTAGGGGTTGTTGTGGAAGTCGTCCATGCCCCGTTCGCCCAGGTGCTTGAGCGGACTCCACAGCCCGAATCGAACGAGCGCGAGTCCAATTCGAACCAGGTCGTCTTCCGATTGCACGTCGCGCGAAACCTTCGCCACGCGATCACTAATCTTCTTCTGATGCGACTTGAGCCCCCGGTAGGCGATCGCTTCTTGCCGATACTGATCGAGGGCGTCGAGCAAGCCAAAGATCTCGGCCGCCGTCAGCGGGCCGGCCAAGGACTCGCTGAACGCCTTGTTGAATTTGGTCGGCGACGGTTGTTTCACCTTGAGCCGCGACATCTCCACATAGAGTCGATAGTGGGCGGCCGGTTGGCCGTCCGGGACGGCCATCAGCGCGTCGAGTTCCGCTTGCATGCCGTCCGCACGGGCCTTCACGGCGATGGCGGCTCGCAGGGCCGCGATCGCCGGTGCGAACGACGCGTCGCTCAGGTTGGCGGATTCGTTCAACTCGGCCAGGGCCAGGTCGAACTTGCCGGCTTCGGCCCGATGCCGAGCGCCGTTCAACGCGAGCAGCGCGACGCGTTGCCGCAAGCGTCGATCGAGTGGGTTGGCGTTGAGCGCCCGCTTCAGGCACTCGGCCGCCTTGACCGCCTCGCCCATTTGTTCGTAGAGCTTGGCCGCCTCTTCCAGAGTCGGCAAATCGTTCGGGAATCGCTTGAGTATGTCTTCGACGGCCTGCTTCGCCTTGGCCGGTTGGCTGGCGTACTCGTGGAGCAGCTCCTTCGCGGGGGCCACCCAGTCGGGGGCCAACTCGCTCGCGCGTCGGAAGCATTCGGCGGCCGATGGCTCGAGCGTGATCGGCCGGGGAGGCTTCTTCGATTTCTTGCTGCGCCGGCCGCCGCCACCGAAGAAATCGAGAATGTCGAAATCGTCGAAGTCTTCTTCCGGTTCGGATTCCAGGTGCTCGCGGGCGAGTTGCCCCATCTTCTCGAGCACCAATGCTCGCGCCCGATTCGCCTGGGGGCCAGGCCAACGCTCCGGGTGCTTGGCGATCCACTCCTCGTACTTGCCCCAGTAGCCATGCGACAATTCGAACTCGCCCAACGCTTCCGTGATGAACCCTTGGAGGCGGTGAAAGTTGGGGTCGTCGATCGGTGCCCCGAAGAGCCGGGTGTAGCGAGCGAGATCGTCCGGCTGGCCGCCGCCGACGATGCCCCAATAGAACGCGTTCGCGAGCTTCGGCAGCAATTGCGGGTACTGGCGCTTCAAGTCGGGGACGAGGCCCCGGGCCACCTCGAAGGCTTGATAAAGCGTCTCTTCGGTGGCCATGAACTTGCGAAGGCGACGCAGTCCTTCGAGCACGCCGCCGCCACTGACGAGCGCCTCCATTTGTTGCGCGACGATGGCGGCGCGCTCGGCCGGCAAAGTGGCCGTGTAGGTCTTCTCGATCGACGCCCGATACGGTGCCGCGATGCGGGCCGGCAAACGGTCGGGCGTCAGCCGAGCCCAGTTCTCGAGCGCGCGTGGATTATCGTTGGCGGACCAGGCCATCAGACCGCGCAGGAGCAGTTTCCATTCGAGGAACGGCGAGGTCAGGCCGATTCCCCCGAGCGTCGCGCGGGCCGGCTCGTCCTGATTCTTCTCGTATTCGGCGAACGCCTTGCGAACGAGGTCGAAACCGGCATGCAGATCGGCCGGGAGAAACGCCTTACCCCCGCCGCCTTCCTTGATGCCGCGATCCGCGATTCGCCCGAGGATGCGCGTCTTGACGGCCGGGTCGCTCGCCCGGTCGGCCAGGCTGATCGCCTTGCCATGATCGCCGAGGTCGGCCCGCAGGCTCGCCAATTTCTCCCAGTTCGCCGGATCGTCGCTTGGCAACTTCTCCGCTTCGTTGAGTGCCACGTGCGCATCGCGGAACGATTCGCGACCCACGTAATACTCGCCCGTCGCGACATAAGCCTTGCGCAGGAGTTCGACGCTGGCGGGGCCGGGGTTCGCGGCCGAGACCTGCCGGGCCGCGTCGATCGCCTGGGCGTAGCGCCCCTCGCGGAGCAACTGCTCGACGCGCTTTGGGTTCGCGCCGACGACGGGGGATTTGACCACGGAGCGGCCTCCGGATGCCGATGGGACTTCCGTATCATATGGGCGGTTCGCCGCGTGGGGTGGAGCTTCCGAAAACCCGTTTCTATTGTCCGCCGACGCGTCGTCGACCAATCTCGAAGCGCATGATGGGCCGCGTTTCCGAGCGGCGAGCGCATTCCTGAAAGCCCGCGGCGCGGAAGGCTTTGGCCAGCCCGGTGAATGCGAACGTGTCGGCCGATTCGCCGGACTTCGGCTCGACCGGGTAACCTTCAACGACCTTGCCACCGGCGGCCCGCACGAACTCGCACGCCGCCCGCAAGAGTTGGACGGTGTGGCCGCGCCGACGCTGATCTTTGCGCACGAAAAAACAGGTCACGGACCAAACTGGTTTCTCGTCGATTGGCTTCAGGATTCGCGAGGTGCCGAGGCGAACGTACTCCTCGCGCGGCGCGACGGCGACCCACGCGACCGGCTCGTCGGCCACATAGCCGATCAGGCCCGGCACGGACTCGCCGTCCACGAGTTCCTTCATGGCGACGCGATTCGATTCGCCCCGGCCCGCGTCGTACTCGCGGCGGGTTTGTCGCCAGAACAGGCACCAACAACCGGCGCACGCGCCGCGGGGGCCGAACAGTTTCTCGAAGTCCGCCCACCGTTCGGGCGTGAGCGGGTGGATTTCAAGTTGCCTTGGTTTCGCCTTGGCCATCGGCGCGGCCCTGTACGGTTTGCGATTGTGATACGAGCACGCGTCGGAGTTCCCACCAGTCGACGAGCGCCTGCCAGCAGAACCCCCAGGCGAGGCCCAGGCTCAGCCCGGCCAGCACATCGCACGGGTAGTGAACGCCGAGCAGTACTCGACTGAGCGCGACCAGGCCAACGAACCCCCAGGCGAGCCCAGCGGCGACCCAGCGGCAACGGGAACCGTGGCCGACCCGCAAGAGGAACAGCGCCAGCATCCCATAAACGACCGCCGATCCGAAGGCGTGGCCGCTCGGGAAACTATAGTCGCCCCAGTCGATGAACTCGGGACGAGTGCGCTCGAATTGCGCCTTGAACCACGGTGCGATGGGTCGGGACCCGAGCATCGCGGTCGCCCAGACGAGCGCCCGCACCAGTTCCCCGCGCGCGACCAGAACGAAGACGGCCACCGTGCCGACCACATAGAGTGGCCAGCCGGCCCCGAGATCGGTCACGAAGATCGTCGCGTTCCAAAGCGAAGGCCGCGCCGCCGCGAAATGAAACGCCGCCGACGAGAGTCGCCGATCAAGGTCGACGACGAACGATTGCGAAGCGACGAGCACCGCCAAGACCGCGAACGAACTTGCGCCGATTAGCGCGAGGCCGAGATATCGTCGCGGTCGGTATTGAGAACTCATCGAATGACCCAGACGGTTTGAAGATTGTACTCCCGCCAGCCGCGTGAAGCACGACCGCGAGATTCTTAAACCCAAATCACGTTGAGAACCCAAGTTTTTCGCGCCTCATCGAGTGCAAAGGCGCTGCGGCTTCACCCGCGTTCTGGCGAACGCGGTTACATGACT
>JANLUE010000145.1:0-1765 GCA_031363325.1 Gemmataceae bacterium | reverse complement strand
CGTGCGAACGCCAGCACGGCGTTCGGCCCGCACTCGACACCTCCGGCGATCATCCGTGTGAAATGGACCCCGAGGAACGGGAAGCGTGGATCGGGGACCGGGTAGATCAAGTTGCGGCAAAGATGCTGGGCCGATGGCTTCACTTCGAAGTATTCGCCGCGGAACGGGACGATCCGAGCTTCAGGACGTTGGCCGCTCAGCGCCGTCACGCGATCGGAATGGAGGCCGGCACAATTCACGACGCGCTCGGCCAGGACATCGCCCGCCGTGCTACGCACGATCACACCATCGGGCCGTCGATTCAAACTCGTGACGCGGGCGTTGAGCAGAATCGTCCCGCCGGCATCGCGAATCCGCGTGGCCAGGCGCGCGCAGACGGCGCGATAGTCGACGATCCCCGTCTCGGGCACGTGGATGGCCCGGAGGCCCGCGACGTGCGGTTCAAGTTCTTTCAAACGACCCGCATCGATCGGTTCGCAACGGATGCCATTCGCTCGGCCACGTTCGAGGATGCGGTCGAGGGCCGGCAACTCGGATTCATCCAGCGCGACGATCACCTTGCCACACAACTCGAACGGCAGGCCTTCGACAGCGCAGAACTGTTCCATCGCGGCCTTGCCGGCCCGACACGTCACGGCCTTCAGCGAACCCGGCTTGTAGTAGATCCCCGAATGGAGCACGCCCGAATTGTGGCCGGTTTGGTGGGTCGCGACCGACGCTTCCTTCTCGAACACGACGACGCGTCGGCCCGGGAACCGCCGCGTGAATTGATACGCCGTCGCCAGGCCAACGATCCCGCCGCCGATGACTGCAACCGAGCATCGGTCGTTAGTCACGTTCGTCCTCGTGGCGACGACGCTTCTCGAACGAACCGCCCGAGATGCGATAGTCTTCCTGCATCTCACGGCCCTGAGCCATTTCACTTTTGGTCATCTTGACGTAGACACCGCGCTCCATGTTGAACGACGTTTCTTCGTTCTCGCAGTTCAGCACGAGCGTCTCGAGGTCGTCGTCCGTCTTGACCTTGCGCGGCTTCGATTCGGCCGCGTCGACGCGGTCCATGTGTCGTTCGTAAACTTCTTTCGGCGACTTGCCGGGGTGCCATTCGCATTCGAAGTTTTCCGGCTTGGCGATCATCCGCTTGCCGCCACTCGTCATGATGTACGTGCCATCGACGAGTTCCGTGTTGAAGCCGACGACCGTCATCGAAGTTTCGTTTTCGTCGCGAACGTTTCGGGCGAACGCGATCGAGACGCAGCACAGCCCCGACTTGTGTCGGAACACGACGCCGTGCGCTTCTTGCGTCCCGAACGTTTCGAGCGAGTAGGCGAAGCCGAACACGAAGCCGAGCTTTTCGAGCTTGACCTTCGTCTTCTCGGTCGCGAGGACCGCTCGACGGGGGAGTTTCTCGAACGGCAATCGCGTCAGTTCGCCGCCGAACGAACGCATGCCAAAACCGCTGCCATCGGGCCCGATCAGCCCAAACAGCTTCAGCACGCAGGCCAGGCAACCCATCCCGAAGGAGCCGGCCACGCGGAACAGTTCGCGGAAGCCCATCTTCCGCGGGTTCGTTTTGAAGGCAACCGGCTTCATGCGTCTCGGTCCGGTGTAATGTCGATGCGGGGGATTGTGATCTCCCCCAGGTCCGTGAAATGGGCGTAGGTCAAGGCAACCGTTCGCACGTCCGGGCCGACGCCCACTCGGGCCCGCAAGCGTTGTTCGCCGAACACTTCTTCTTCGCGCTGTTCGAACTCGTCGTCGATCA
>JANLUE010000119.1:0-1195 GCA_031363325.1 Gemmataceae bacterium | reverse complement strand
GGGCGATGCGACCAAGGCCAAGACAAAACTCGGCTGGACACCTAAAGTCACGTTCAAAGCGCTGGCGAAAATGATGACCGATGCGGATTGGGAAATGGCGAAGAAGGAAGCGTATCTGGCAAAGCGGTAGGCGTTTTGATTGGCTTACGGGTGGTCCGATGATTGTCATTCAGAGGAGGTTTACCGACGAAGAGTCTACTCCCGCCGTCGAACGACGATCGCGTAACGCGAGATATTCGACACGCCCTCAAGACCCTTCGTCGGCAAGCCTCTTCTGGGTGACAAATGAAGTTTGGTTTCTCTCCGTGTTCTCTGTGACTCTGTGGTTAGTCCTTTTCTGAATCAATCCGTCATCTGGTGCGGCACGAATCGGCTTGTGTTTTGGGTGACCATCGTGTCGTCTTCGCGGATGCCGAGGCCGCAGGCGACGCCGTTGACGACCCAGGTACCGAAGACGGGGTACTTGCCGTCGTGGGCCTTCATCGGCGCGAGGGCCTGATACACGAACGGGCAATCGGTATAGACGCCGTCCGTCGCGATGCGCGTTTGGCCGTTGATCACGACTGTGATGTTCGCCCCCTCGCGAGCGTGGACCGGTTTCTTCACGTAGTTGCCCTCGATCGGCGCGAACGAACACGGCAGCAAGTACGGGCTCTCCGGGTGTCGTTCGTAGAGCATCGGCAGGATCGATTTACAGCTGAGGATCATCTTCCAGGCCGGCTCGACCCATTTCGTTCGCGAGGCCAATACGTTCTTGCCGAAGTCCTCGCGAACGACCCACTCCCAGGGATATAGCTTGAATAATCGATGGATCGGCCGATTCGAGCGATCGACGAACGCACGTGCGTTGCGATCCCAGCCGATCTGCTCGATGTCCAGATAGTCGGTATCGAAGCCCGCCTGGATGGCCGTGTCCCGGAGGTACTCGACCGTGATGTAATCCTCGGGACTACCTTCCTGGGCGGCGAAGTGGATCGGGCCGCTATCGCGTTCGTGCAGGGCCTGCCACGCTTCGATCAATCGTTCGTGGATGCTGTTGAACTGGTCGCCGCGTTCGTCGATGTCCTTCAGCCATTGCCATTGAACGATGGAGGCTTCAAGCAGGGCGGTCGGCGTGTCGGCGTTGTACTCGAGGAGCTTCGGCGCACCGGCCCCATCGTAGGCCAGGTCGAATCGACCATAGATGCTCGGCTCC
>JANLUE010000032.1:0-3915 GCA_031363325.1 Gemmataceae bacterium | reverse complement strand
GAGCGCCCTGAAAGCTCGGGTCGGCCAGGCCGCCATGAGTGCCGAGGTTCGCATCGAGCAACTGCTCGGTCAAGGCCGACTTCCACTTGAATCGAAATGCGTGGTCTGCCACGCGACCACCAAGCACGTCCGCCATTGTTGGACAACTTTCGAACGAGCGAAGGTCGATCAAGCGTTCGGCTGGGCACTCAGCGCTTGGACCTACTTGAGCCTCTTCTTCGGGACGGTCGTCTTCTGGCGCCGCAAGGTCGAACGAATCGAAGGACGCGACCGACGCTTTCATTTGCCGATTCGCTGTTGCGCCAACTGCGTCGATCAACTTGTGGAGCCATCGCGGTTGCGTGAAGCGATGCTCGATGTCCCCCTTTACGCCGAGTTGCTGGCGCGATATCCGGAAGCGACCCTGTCGCTGGACTGCGGCCTCGCAAACGTCGCGCGGAAACCGGATGAGTCGTGAGGCAACGCGCACACCGAGGATTACAGCGAGTTAGACACTGGTCGAAACTGTCAACCAGCAGTCCCCTACCAATTCAACCGACTCACTCCGATCACCGGCCAGGGCGTGAACAAGGCGAAGTCGGCCAGGGCGCGCACGTCGTCGCCGCTCAACGATTGAGCGAACCGAAGGAGAATCGTCAGGCTCGCGAAGGCCAGGGCGATCGCCACGAAGTACATCGACTCTGGGACCAAGACCGCCCAGACTCCACTGGCGAGCGTTAAACCCGTCCCGACCCAAAGCATATCGCGGCGCATCGACTTCCACCAACGTGAAGCGGCACCGGGGTCATTTGCGCGATCGCTGTCCGCGTCGCGGGCGGCGATCACCAGACAGTTGAAAGCCACGACCAACGCCAGCGCGACGAAGAGCGGCACGGCCTCGATCGTCCCGCCAACGCACGCATACGCCCCCAGGGCGAAGAACACACCGACGCCAAACTCCTTGCCGGGCAGCCGATCGCGAAAGACCAACGGCACTACGAAGACCAGAAAATGTGTCGCCACGCCGAACGCCACGAACAGTGCCCGAACAACGACTTCCATTGACAGGCCAACGATCGTCAATGCGACGACGCCGGCCAGACATGCCCCAAGGCACGCGACGAAGATCGCCCGGTACCGTCGACCGAAGCGCAGTCGGCCGGTCGCCCGTGCCCAGTCTCGACACCGTGCCACGTCGAACAACCGATCCCCAAGGTAGATCGACCACACGACCAGGAACAGGGCCAGTGCCGGACGGGGCTCGAACGGCAATCCGGTACTCCACGCGATGGCCCAGGTCCAGGTGGTCACCACGCACGGCGCATCGAGGCCGAGCCAGCTTGGCAGATACCACCAGCGAAACGGAGTCAAGTCACATCTCAGTCAGAGCCCGGAAGCGCGGCAGAAAGATGAGGCCACCGACCACGGCCGAGATCAACGAAAGAAGGAGCACGGCCGCGGCCGAACTGTCTTTGGCCTGTTTGATGAGCGGGTCCCATTCCATCGACAAGCGGTCGGCCAGTCGTTCGATGGCCGTGTTGACGCATTCGGCGGCAAGCACGAGGCCGATGCACAACAGAACGGCCACCCACTCCCAGCCGGCCAGGCCAAAGTAGCTCCCCGCACCAATCACCCCAAGCGCGGCGACGACATGGATTCGCATGTTCCGTTCGCTTCGCACGACGTGGCCGATCCCGACAAACCCCGTCGCGAAACTACGCAGGAGCCTTTTGAACATGAGGAACCCAGGCGTGGGACGACCAATAACTCAGGCTTTCTGTGTCCGCTTGCGGGCGGGTTTCTTGGCGGAGACCGCCTTGCTCACTCCGAAGCTCTTGGCGCGAATGCCCTTGCCGAACGCGGGAATCGTGATGTGCAGTGCCGCGAAGGTGTAGAGATCGACTTCCGAACTCTCGTTGCCAAAGTATCCCCAGGGGCAATAGTCGCACTGGTGGAGCAGTGCGGCGGCCGGTGCCAGTGAATCGGCGTCCGCTGTGAATTCCCGATTGCCCTCGTCCGACTTCGGGGGATCTTCCAGCCAGGTGACTCCAAAATCGCCTTCGTCCTCAGAACTGCCCAGGATCGGCAGGGCTTTTTCGAGTCGTGCCGTGTCCATCTGCCGGCCCAACTTCGCTTTCTCTTTGCTCGTCGGAAAGCGCTCGAGTTGCCACGTCTCGTGAACGCAACTCTCGAACATGTAGGGGTTGAAGGTGACTTCCAATCCCGCTTCGAACGAAGTGGCCGCCGCCAAATGATCGCGTCCCTTGAGCATGTTGGCCGACTGTTTCGTGATCGGACTCTGAGTGCTTTGGAATCGCGCGTCTTGATGGTACAGATGACAGCACGGATAGCCGAGGATGCCGCCCTTGGGAAGGAAGCTCTTGTCGGCGAGCAAGGCCCGCCACGCCTCTTGAATGCGCGGCGCGAGATCGACGCCGGAAACGATTCGCGTCGGCGCATCGCTATCGCCACGCTTCAACAGGTAGGCCAGGGTGACCCGAGCGCCACTCCAGACTCGTTCGATCTGATGGTCCACATCGCCGAAGAACGCGGCCCAGTGCAGTTGATTCGGTTGCGCTTGGGACCGAATCGCCTCTCCCCAGTCAAACTTCTGAACGATGCCCCGGTGGTTCAGGACGAATTGGCCCCCGCCAAACAGTGACGGCAAACAGACGACCAGGGTGCCAATCATGTCGTTGCCGCGCGGCGTGTCCTTGTGCGGCGCGAAGTGCCCACCTTCGGAATACACGTTGACCGCGTAAAGCTCGGCCGAAATGGGTTTCGGGTCGTGCGGCGCGAGTTCACTTTGAATCTGCGCCAAAAGCCCGGCCGATTCGGGGTCGAAGCCTTCGATCGCGAACCCGCCACCCTCCGCCTTGAGCTGAAGCGCGTCGCGCACGGCGCGGCTGTAACGGGTCTTCTTTCCGTCGCCAAACGGCGCCTTCGCGCATTGTTTCAACAACGGCTTCAAGGCGTCGCCCTGAACGAACGAACTCGCCGCGCGGTTGACTTCGGCCCGAGTGCGGTCCTTGAAGCGAAAGGCGATCGGTTCGGAAGGAACGTAGGATCCAGCGCAGGAAAACGGGGCCGTCACGCCGTGAATCGCCAGTCGCAGATTCTCCAGCGTCGATTGAGCGTTCGTACTCATGGTCGTCGATCCTTGAGCTGATTTCGCCGACTCTCGCTTCGACGGTGGGCCGGCATCGATCCAATTGTATTCGCACGAAGCGTCCCAAGGTTGGACGTGGTTCGTCCGGGCGGCGGAGACCGAAGTACATTGAGGCCCCCGCCGTCAACGAATCCGTCATAACTGTGATTCGGCAATCTCCAACGCCCGCAACAATCCCTTCGCCTTGTTCACGGTCTCCTGATATTCCGCCTCGGGGTCGCTATCGGCGACGAGGCCGGCACCGGCTTGCACGTAGGCCGTCTGGCCCTGGACGACCATCGTTCGCAACGCGATGCACGTATCCATGTTGCCCGTGAAATCCACGCAACCGACCGCCCCGCCATACGGCCCGCGGCGATGCGGTTCCAATTCGTCGATGATTTGCATCGCACGCACCTTCGGCGCTCCGGACAACGTGCCGGCCGGCAGGCACGAACGCAGCGCGTCGAACGTCGTCTTCGCCGGGTCGAGTCGGCCGGTCACCGTGCTCGAGATGTGCATCACGTGGCTGTAGCGTTCGACGGTGAGCAAGTCGCCCAGCTCGACGCTGCCGAACTTCGCCACACGACCGACGTCATTTCGCCCGAGATCGACCAGCATGATGTGCTCGGCCCGTTCCTACGGGTCGGCGATCAACTCGTCGGCGAGCGCCTTGTCTTCCTCCGGCGTGGCCCCCCGTCGGCGCGTGCCGGCCAGCGGGCGAATCGTGTCAACTGCGCAAGCTGGAGCCTGCCGCTGCTCCGGAAGCTCCGAAGAAGCCGAGCGAG
>JANLUE010000002.1:0-2315 GCA_031363325.1 Gemmataceae bacterium | reverse complement strand
GAGACCACGCACCTTCGGAGATCGCACACCCATGCGCTCGCGCCAACTGATCCCCCTCCTCTTTCTGATTGCGGGTTCCTCGGCCTTCGCTCAACCGACCGACGAAGCCCGGCTCCTTCGCTTCCCGACAATCCACGGCGACAACCTCGTCTTCACCTACGCGGGCAACCTGCACACCGTGCCCGCGAGTGGCGGCGTCGCCCGACGACTCACCAACCACGATGGCTTCGAGATGTTCGCCCGCTTCTCGCCCGATGGCAAGACGCTCGCCTTCACCGCCCAGTACGACGGCAATACCGAAGTCTATCGCATGCCCGCCGAGGGGGGCACGCCGAAGCGACTGACGTTCACCGCGACGCTCGGTCGCGACGATGTCTCCGATCGCATGGGGCCGAACAACATCGTGATCGGCTGGACGCCGGACGGCAAGCGCATCCTGTTCCGTTCGCGAATGCACTCGTTCAACGATTTCATCGGCCAACTCTTCACCGTGAGCGTCGATGGCGGGGTGCCGGAACAGTTGCCCCTGCCGCGCGGCGGGTTTGGCACGTATTCGCCGGACGGCTCGAAGCTCGTTTACAATCGCATCTTCCGCGAGTTTCGCACCTGGAAGCGCTATCGCGGCGGCCTGGCCGACGAAATCTGGACTTACGACTTCAAGTCGAAACAGACCGAACAAATGACGAACGACCTCGCCAGCGACATCATCCCGATGTGGGCCGGCGACAAGATCTACTTCCTCTCCGATCGCGATACGAACAAGCGCTTCAATTTGTGGTCGCTCGACCCGAAGACGAAGGAGACCCGTCAGGTGACGAAGTTCACGGATTACGATTGCAAGTTCCCCTCGCTCGGCGACAAGGCGATCGTGTTTGAGAACGGGGGATTCATCTACAAGATGGAGCTTGGTTCCGAGAAGGTTGAAAAGGTCTCGATCCGCATCCTGGACGACGCGGCCGAAGCGCGGGGTGGGCTCACGTCGGTGGTCAAAGATATTGGTGGTTATGGCATCTCGCCGGACGGCAAGCGGGCGTTGTTCACGGCTCGGGGCGAAGTCTTCACGGTGGGCGCGACGACCGGGCCGGCGCGGAACATCACGAATTCGCCCGGCGTTCACGACCGAAACGCCAAGTGGTCTCCCGATGGCAAGTCGATCGCCTACGTCTCGGACGCCAGTGGCGAGGACGAAATCTGGATCGCTCCCCAGGACGGCGGCGACCCGCCCGTTCGACTCACGACCGGGGCCGACACATACAAGTACGAACTGTTATGGTCGCCGGACGGCAAGAAGATCGCCTGGTCCGACAAGAAGCTCCGCTTGCAGTTCGTCGACGTCGCGTCGAAGAAGGTGACACTGGTCGATCAGGCCAAGGCGTTTGAAACTCGCGACTACACCTGGGCACCCGATTCCAAATGGATGGCCTTTGGGCGCAATGAAACGGAAACACTCAACAAGATCTATCTCTATTCGCTCGAACAAAACAAGACGACGGAAGTCACCGATGGTTGGTTCTCGGCGCAGTTTCCTGTTTTCTCATCCGATGGCCGCTATCTGTTCTTTCTGTCGTCGCGAGATTTCAGTCCGATCTATGGCAACGTCGAGTTCAATTACACGTATCTCGACATGCAACGAATCTACTTCGTCACCTTGGCGAAGGAGACGGAGAATCCGTTCAAGGTTAAGCCGGACGAGGTGAATGTGACGCCGGCGGGTGCCAAGCCGGCCGAGCCCGTCAACGTGAAGATCGACCTCGACGGCTTGAAGGATCGCACGCTCGCCTTGCCCGGCCCGGCCGCGAACTACTCCAACCTTCGCGCGGCCGGCGGCTTGCTCTTCTATCAACGGTCGGCTTTCCGTCAGCCGGCCGGATTCTACTCCTACGATCTGGCCGCCCAGAAGGAAACCTCGCTCGGGCAGATCAATGGCCACGATATCTCGGCCGACGGCAAGAAGATGATCATCAGTCGCGGCGGCATCTATGGCATCATCGACCTGCCAAAGGCCCCGTTTGAACTCAAGGCGCTCGACCTCGCGGGCATGGAAGTGAAGCTCGACAAGCAGGCCGAATGGAAGCAAATCTACAACGAATGCTGGCGGCAGATGCGCGACTTCTTCTACGACCCCGGCCTGCACGGGGTCAACTGGGCGCTGGTCCGGTCGAAGTACGAGCCGCTCGTCGAGCACGTCGCGCACAGGGCCGACCTGACGTACATCATCGGCGAGATGATCTCCGAGTTGAACGCCGGTCACGCCTACATCGGCGGCGGCGAGTTGCCCGAGGTGCGGAAGGTGCAGCAGGGGTTGCTCGGGGCGG
>JANLUE010001521.1:0-1610 GCA_031363325.1 Gemmataceae bacterium | reverse complement strand
GGCCACCACGTCCGTCGAACCGGCGAGGCGTTCGCGCGACAGGTATGGCTTGCTCGCCAGTTGGGCGAGGCCGAAGTCCATGACCTTGAGAAACTCGGTGGGTTGGCCGGCGTTCACGACCATCAAGTTGGCGGGCTTCAGGTCGCGATGGATCACGGCCGCCGTGTGGGCGGCTTGTAGGCCGTGGCACAGACAGCCGAGCAGGAAGGCCGCGCGGCCAAGCTCCAGGCGACGCTCCTTGTCGAGGATCGACTCCAAGGTGGTTCCGGGCACGAACTCCATGACGAGGCATGGGCCAGCCACCGGGTCGACGCCGGCGTCGAGCATCCGCACCGCGTAAGCGTGTTTCAAGCGAGCGGTGTAAGCGACTTCGCGTTCGAAGAACTGGCGAGCCTTCGGCGTGTCGGCCACGTCGGGGCGGAGGACTTTGACGACCACGGTCGTCGCCGGATCGGCCACGGGCCGGGCGGCATGGACCTGGCCCATGCTGCCGGCACCCAGCACGCCGAGGGACTCGTACCGGTCGAGGAGAAGCATGTCGCGTCCGGGGGGTCGGGGTCGGCCCCGGACGGTCAGAACACCGGGGCTCCCGAATCATACGCCATTCCGCGAACGGAAAGCCGAATCCGCCGTATCGTCGACCCGCCGGTCGTCAAAACAACCTGGCTGGCTTCGGGCAGCGGGCCGGTGTGCGTCCCCTTCGGAACGGTGACTCGGAGTCGCCATTGCTTCTTGCCAGCGAGGTCCGGGAGTGGCGAGAGTTCAACGCGTAACTTCTTCGGGTTCGTTTCCTTATCGAGCAACGCCAGGGTCAAGTCGCTCAATTCGGTCGCCAGAATGACATCGACCGAGCGGTCCTGACTCGTTGGAAAGGAATTGCCGAAGTCGATTCGTCCGCCAACGACGCCGGTCCCGGAAACGACCACTTCGCCGTGGACTTCGCCCTTGAGGACCAGGGGAATTGTGCCGGCATTGACGCCTGTGACGACCACCTTGCGGTCGATCGGCCCGATGTCGAGCATGTGCAGCTTCTTCGTGCCGTCCGTGTCCACTTCGACGCGCTCGCGAACGGTCACCTCGAACTTGTACATGCTGCGGACCGCGCGCGTGCCTTTGGTCTCGATGGCGAGGCTCGCTTCGAGTTGCGTGATTTCCTCGGGGCCGGCGGGAACCGGTTCGGACACGGTGACGCACGGGTCGGGCGGTTCGACCGAGGTCGAGATCTGTAAATACGATCGCGTCGTCGAGTAGGCGTAAAACGTTTGCCGGGGCGCGGTGTTGCGGCGTATTTCGCCGACGCTGATATCGCGGACGGGAGCCCATTTGTTCCCTTCGCGTTTGACGAAGTCGATCCCCGGCATGACAAACGGGTGGGCGGTGAGCTTGATTTGGGACGGGATGCCCCCCTTCGGGCCGGCCTCCACACTGGCCGACAGTTCTTTCGGGCCTGGAGGCGACTTTCCGACCCAGGACATCCGCAGAATCGCATACTGCGGCCCGGCCGACGAGCCGGGGATCGTAGCCTCGCCGATGTGCTTTTCCCGGTGCAGGTTCGTCCACGATTTTTCAAGCCGCGCGGCCAGGACCGCATGGGCGAGTGCCGCGGCCGG
>JANLUE010001517.1:0-2943 GCA_031363325.1 Gemmataceae bacterium | reverse complement strand
TGGCGATGGGCGCGGTCGTGCAGATGACTCGCGAGTTGAGCACCGAGTGGGCGGGCCGAGGCGTGCGTGTGAACGCCATTCTGCCGGCCCAGGTCGTGAACCCAAGCCTCGAAAAACGAATGGCCGCCGACCCGACCCTGCGTGGCCGATTCGAAAGCGGCATTCCGGCCGGTCGCATGGGCGTTCCCGACGACATCAAGGGGCTGATGGTATTCCTGGCCTCAGACTCGTCGACGTGGATCACCGGAACGCTCATCCCGATGGACGGCGGCAACCTGGCGATGAACGCCGGCGGCACGCCGGGACGGATCTAGTTCGTTAGCCGCGAGGCGCAGGTTGGACGGAGCCGAGCGCGTCCCCTGAGAATCCCGAGGTTTTACCACAAAGTACACAAAGAACACGAAGGAGAATCAAAGGGAAATCAGGTCAAATCGAACAACTGATGTTTCTTTCTTTCTTTGTGATCTTTGTGGTGAATCATCGGGATTTTGTGGTGAATCATCGGGTTCCTCGCGGACGCGCTCGGCTCCGTCGAACCTCCGCCGCGCGGCTAACAGTGATGTTGAAAACGGTGTTATTGAATGCGCGACACGCTCCTCTCCCTCTACCGCGTCATGCAGCTCATCCGCCAGACGGAGGAGCAACTCGCGCGGGCACATCAACGTGGGCTCATCCACGGGGCGTGCCACACGTATGTCGGCCAGGAAGCGATCGCGGCCGGGGTCTGTGCGCATCTCAATGCGAAAGACACCGTCTTCAGCACGCATCGCGGGCATGGGCACGCGCTGGCGAAGGGCCTGCCGCCGCGTGAATTGATGGCGGAGTTGTTCGGGCGTGCGACCGGTTGCTCGCGCGGCCGGGGCGGGTCGATGCATCTGTTCGCGCCGGAAATTGGGATGATGGGCACGAGCGGCATCGTCGGCCCGTGCATCCTTCAGGCGGCCGGCGCGGGCTACACGGCCAAGTTGCTCAAGCTCGATCGAGTCGGCGTCGCGTTCTTTGGCGATGGGGCCGTGAACAATGGGGCGTTCCACGAAGGCCTGAACCTCGCGGCCATCTGGAAGTTGCCGGTCCTGTTCGTTTGCGAGAACAATCAGTTTGCGACCGAAGTTCCCTTTGAGTATTCGGCCGGCAACCCGTGTGTCGCTTCCCGCGGTGCGAGCTACGGGATGCCGGGCATTGAAGTCGACGGCAACGATGCGCTGGCCGTGCATCAAGCGGCGGCCGAGGCGATTCGTCGCGCGAAGGCGGGCGAGGGGCCGACGTTGCTCGAGTGTCGAACCTATCGCACCCGGCCGCACGCCGAGGGGATGGGCGACTTCGGCTATCGCACCCGCGAGGCGGTCGAGGAATGGAAGACGCGCTGCCCCATCAAGCGCTTGCGGCAACACGCGCTTGATTCGCGAAGCGTCACGGTGGCCGAGTTGGACGCGCTCGACGCCGAAATTCGCGACCTCGTGGCCGAGGCGCAGAAGTTCGCCGAGGACAGCCCCTGGCCCGATCCAGCGACGGCCGCGACCCACGTGATTGGCGAATTACAACCGCGCAGCGAACCGGCGAAGGGGACGCGCGAGATCTCCTACGGGCAGGCGACTCTCGAAGCGTTGACTTCGGAAATGGCGAAGAACCCCGGCATCTTCGTGATGGGCGAGGGGATCGGCAAACGGGGCGGTAATTTTCGCACGACGGCCGGCCTTTACGAACTGCACGGACCGGTTCGCCTGTGCGACACACCGATCAGCGAGCGCGGCTTCGTCGGACTCGCGGGCGGGGCGGCGATGACCGGCTCGCGGCCCGTCGTCGATTTCATGTTCGCCGACTTCGTCCTCGACTCGGTCGGCGAGACGGTGAATCAGATCGCCAAGATGCGTTACATGGCGAGCGGTCGGATCACGGTGCCTGTGCTTATGCGCGGTTGCATCGGCATCGGCCACTCGGCGGCCACACACCACTCGGGAAATCATTACCCCCTCTACAGTCAGTTCCCGGGCCTGCGCGTCGTCGTGCCATCGACACCGTACGACGCCAAGGGCCTGTTTCTTCGAGCACTGCGCTGCGACGACCCGGTGCTCTTCTTTGAACATCGCGAGCTGTTGAATGTAAAGGGCCCGGTCCCGGCCGACGATTACGAGATCGAATTCGGCAAGGCCGCGGTTGTTCGCGAAGGCCGCGACCTCACGGTCGTGGCGCTCGCGCACATGGTTCGACGCGTGGCCGAAGTCGCGGACAAGTTGTCTTCGCGTGTGTCCATTGAGTTGATCGACCCGCGCACGGTGTCGCCGCTCGATGCCGAAACGATCCTCGCCTCGGTGAAGAAGACGGGCCGATTGTTGATCGTCGATGAAGGATTCGCCCCATTCGGACTCGGCGGGGAGATCGCGGCCATCGTGGCGGACGCGGGGTTCGACGATCTCGACGCGCCGATCAAGCGGCTGAATGGAGTGTTCACGCCGACTCCGTACAGCCCGTCGTTGGAGAAGGCGGTTGTACCGCAGGCGGACCAGATCGAACGAGCGATACTCGAATTGCTGGAGGAATAGCGTGGCGATTCCGGTCGCGATCCCCCGGCTCGGTTGGTCGATGGAGCAGGGGACGTTTGTCGAATGGCGGAAACGGGACGGCGACACGGTTCGCCCTGGCGAGGTGCTGTACGTCCTCGAAGGCGAGAAAGCGGCCGAGGAAATCGAGTCGTTGGACGCCGGTACTTTGCGTATTCCGAATGGCCCCGAGCCAGGGGCCGTGCTGCCGATCGGCCACGTGATCGGCTGGCTCGTGGGCGAAGGGGAAGCGGTTCCCAATGAATCCAGCGAGTTGAAAACGACCAGCGAGCCGGCGGCGTTAGCCGGCGGTGGAGGCCAAAAAAACAAAACAACAACCCCACAGACTCACGCGCCGGGAACGCTCGAGTCACTGGGGGTTCCACCGGCGGCTAACGCCGCCGGC
>JANLUE010001455.1:0-3052 GCA_031363325.1 Gemmataceae bacterium | reverse complement strand
GCCTTTGCGGCGCGGGGCGAGGTTTAGAAACTCCAAGTCTCCAACTGAATTGGGTTTAATAGCCCACTCCGCGTTGATAGTTCGGCAAGACCGGCATCGCCACGTCGTCGAACAGGCTCAGGATGAGCCTGAGACGCGACGAGCCACTTTCCTTCGGCAGTTCCTTCAGCCCGGCCCGGATCGCCGCGTGAGCGAGCGGCAACGCCCGCTCCAATCGATCGGCCGCCTCTTCCGAGTTGTCCTTCAACGCGGTCAGGACTGTTTCGTCCAACTTCTGCCGACCCGCGTCGGGCAGGTACTTGGCGATGTCCCAAGACGAGACGATTGCGTTCGCGGGCAACTCGAACTTGCCGAGCCATTCGTGCTCGAGCGTGACCGACTTTTCGCCAGTGCGAATCAGATCGAGCCGGCCGAAACGACTGGGTTCATCGGTCGCCATCGCCCGCTCGCGGCCGCCGCGTATCAACGTGGCCGTCCCGCCGACCGCTTTCAGGCGAACGACGCCATCGCGTTTCCAGGTCCCCTCATCGGTCGTCGGCAACACTTCGGCCGCCACCTTGATGAAGTCGTTCAGCGACGCCTCGTAGGCCTGAATCGCCTTGCGATCCTCCGGCCGCGGGCCGGCCTTGCTCATCCAGGCGCGCGGCGTCGCGATCATCGGGCGCACTTGTGAATAGGCTCGTATCAACGCGTCTGTGATGCGGGCGTGCTGTCGAACGCGAGCGTAGAGTTCGATTCGAGCGGCGGGGTCCTTCACGTCCGTCGCCGTCTTTCGCCACAGATAGGCGTTCCAGACGTGGTCGTACAGGCCGCGTTGTTCCATTTCGACGAGCGCGACCTTCAGATCGTCGTCGGCAACGTTTGGCGTCGACTTGCCGTCCTGAATCGCCCTCAGGTCGGCCAACAAGATGGCCTCCATCTTCTTGCCAAGCACACTGGCGTGTCCCTTTGCTTCCACAAGTTCAAGATCCGTGACTTTGTGGCCGGTCAGCGCTAAGAGGAGCGATTTCCTTTCGCGCGCCAGATGGCCCGCCTCGTTCTGAGCCGCGAGCCAGGTTTGGACCGGGAGCGCTTTCGGCAGCTCGTCGTCCGCCGGCCGAATCGGCACGGACTTCGGGGCCGCCTCGCCCTTCGGCGAATCGCCCGCCCCCAGGACGACCAACACGATCGCGACCATGCGCACGAAACGCGGCGACCAACGACCCGCGAGCACGACGTGCCGACCGCGGCGCACGCGACGAAGGACGATCAACGCCGCCACCAAGGCGACGATCCACAGAACGAGTAGAGCCAGCCATTTCATCGATGAACTCCGTCCCCGGTCCCCTGTCCCGATAAGATAGCAGGAGGGAAGTAGGGCAAGGTAACCTCGATGTATCATCGACGCCGCAACGCCATCACGCGCGTGGAAGTCCTGGTCTCGTTCGCCATCATTGGCCTGCTGATCGCGCTGTTGCTTCCGGCCACCGCCGAGTTCGCGAAGCTTTGAATCGCACGAAATGCGCGAACAATCTCAAGCAAATCATGCTTGGGATTCACAACGATCACATCAATGCGAAGCCCGAACGATTGCCGACTCGCCATCGCGGCAAAGTTTCACTTCCGGCGGCAACATGACGCCTCGGACGCAGTTCGGGAATCTGGTAAAGTAACGGCTCGGATACGGGAGGAAACCATGCCGATTCACGACTGGCGCCGCGTTCGCGCTAACCGATTCCACGACTTCCATCAGAGTTGGATGATTCGAATTAAAGATGTCTTGAACGCCGGGTTGCTTCCGCCCGACTATTTCGCGATGGCCGAGCAGATCACGGGCGGCCCGGAGCCGGACGTGGTGACACTGTCGTTGCCGTTCCAGCCCGGGGGCGGACTCACCGGCGGCGTCGCGGTCCTGGACGCGCCGCCCAAGGTGCGCGTGACGGTCCAGGCCGAGGCGTTTCGTTACGCTCGCAAGGCGAACCGCATCGCGATTCGCCACCCGGATGGCGATGTGGTCGCCATCATTGAACTCGTGTCGCCGGGCAACAAGGACAGCAAACACGCGATCCGATCGTTCGCGCGAAAAGCGGCGGAGTTCCTGCACGCGGGCGTGAACTTGTTGATCGTCGATCTCTTCCCGCCGTCGAAACGCGATCCGCAAGGCATTCACAAATTGATTTGGGATCGCATCAAAGATGAGCCATACGAATTGCCCGAAGACAAGCCGTTGACGCTGGCTTCCTACTCGGCGGCCGGGACCGTGACGGCCTACGTCGAAAACGTCGGCGTCGGCATCGCCCTGCCTGACATGCCGTTGTTCCTGACCGCCGACCGCTACGTGCCGTGTCCACTGGAATCCACGTATCAGGCCGCCTGGGACGTATTCCCGAAGCCGCTCAAGGCGGCGCTGGAAACGCCGACATCGTGATCCTGGTCCTACCAGAGTTCACTTTTGAAGTACCGTTGCGTTCGAGGAACGCATGTCGATTCGACGGTACGCCTCGCCGACATACGCGATAGATTGTCAAGCACACTTCTCGCGGGCGAACGTCCTCCGCCGCCGAGCGGCGCATTTGGATGGTGGTATGCCGGTTGGGGACAGGGAAAGGAAGGCTCTGGCGACATGGTTCTTGGAGTTCGAGAATTGAACGCTGATGGTTATGGCCCCGGGTGTCCGACTGGACCGTACCAATTCAATTGGCCGCCTCGATTCGCAATGCGACGCCTTCCATTTCTGGAGCTTGCACGAGGGTGGCTGTAACTTCCACTACGCGGACGGGTCAGTCGCGTTTCGTACCTACAGTTTCAACAAGATACTGCCGGCTCTGGCAACTCGGGCTGGCGGCGAGGCGATCGAAGAACCATAGCTCATTAAGTTGACGTGCGACGCGAGGCCGAATGTCCTACGCTTGTCGCATGTCCCCCTCGTGTTGTCGAATTCGGTCCGGCGATTTGCTTGGCGTGCTGCTGCTGGCGGGCATCTTCGTCTACCTGTCGAGTTACCCGGTCTGGCACACCGATATCTGGGCGCACGCCAAGTACGGCGAATGGTACGCAACGCATCGGACGACCC
>JANLUE010001396.1:0-10181 GCA_031363325.1 Gemmataceae bacterium | reverse complement strand
TGGTGCCGAACTCGGCGCTGTTGAGTAGCGCCCAGAACACGTCGGCTACGGCCTTCTTCGATTGTCCTGTCGTGCCGCCGCGGTCGACGTAGCTGGCGAATTTCTCCAATTCGGTCGGCGTTGGCTTGCGACTCAATGAAGCAAGGAACAACACTTCGACGCGCGACTTCGCGTCCCAGAACGGGGCGTCGATCACGCCGGCCAGGAACTGGCTTCGGTCCAGGCTCGTCGCGTCGTTCACGAATCGGCCGTTCATCAGTGTGAGGGCTTGCAGGATGCTCGTCTGTTTCTCAGTCACCTTCTCGGCGCTACCGAACTTGGTCAGGAACTCGTTGCGCGGGCCGAAATTGAAGCGGCGTTGTTCTTGCGGCGTCGGGTCGTAGTAGCCGGTCGCGAGGCCGAGGCTATCGAACAGTTGCTCGCCGGTCAGGGCCTTCACGGTCATCTTGCCGAGCCGACGCGGGTCGGCCTGGCTCCCATGCGTCTGTCGACTCGTCAGTTGATACGCCTTGCTGCGCGGGATCGCGCGCAGGAGCAATTTCGAATCGTACCCCGAGGCGGTGAACGCGTTCGCCAGATCGTCGAGCAGCGCGGGGATCGTGGCCGGGTTGTCGTCGGCCGGCTCGTCGATCGGATCCACGATTCCGAAGCCCAGGAAATGAGCCCAGGCTCGGTTCGCCATGTTACGGGCGAAGTACGGGTTCTTGGGCGACGTGAGCCAGTCGACGAACACGTCGCGGGCCGACTTGCCACCGGCCCAGGCGGGGTCCTTGCGGTCGTCGAAGAACTTGGCTTGAACGGTCGTGGGCGTATCGGGAATCTTGATCTCGCGCTTCAGCTTCGGGTCGGACAAGTTGGCGATGACCGGCTGCACTTCAGCGAAGAACGCGGCCTGTTCCCAGAACTGTTCGCGCTTGTAGGACGCGTGCGGGTGGTTGTGGCACTGGGCACATTCGATCTTCACGCCCATGAACAGGCGACTCGCGGCGGCCGCCACGTTTTCCGGCTTGAATTCGTTGACCTGAACGAATGCGAACGGCGTATCGTTGCCATTGGGCAGCGCCGGCTGCATACGTCGATTGGCGAACAGCGTCGGCACAGTCAGCAGTTCGCGGACGACCTTGTCCATCGAGACGTTGTCGCGGAGCCGATTGCGAATCCAGGTTTCGAATTGACCCCCGAGGAAGATGAACTGGGGGTCTTCATTCGCTTGCGGAATCCACGTCTGCCGCAGGACGGCGCTGAAGTGGTTGAGATACCCGGGCCGGGCGAGCAGCTCGTCGATCTTCTTGGCGCGTTTGTTCGGGTCCGTGCTGTCGATGAACGCCCGAGCCTCGGCACCAGTGGGAATTCGGCCAACGAGATCGAGCGACAGTCGGCGCAGAAATTCGGCGTCGTCGGCCAGTGGTGCGGGCGTAACTTCGTTGGCCTTCCAGAACGCCTCGACGTGCCGGTCGATTTGGCGAACGAGCTCGTCGAGCGCGGCGTTCGGCGAAACCTCGCGTGGGGCCGGCCCCTTTTCGGCGGCGAGGCCGGGGCCAGCGATCAGGAACGCAGTCAGAACAGCGAAACGGGACATCGATCGGGCCCCTTCGAGGCGGTCTACCCGCATGACGCCAGCCGACGCGGGCGATTTCAGACCGTGAGAGGACGGTCCGGTGAATTCAGTTTAGCCGGATTCCGGCGAGCGGAGCGGCGTCAGCCGCCCGATGTATCCCCGTGCGAATCCGCTAAACTCGGACTCCGTCGCGATACTTGGGCGAAGTCGCTGGGGATTCGCACCGACGGCTTGCCTCGATCGAAGTAATGGTTCGAGTCGTTGCGAGTCGATCGGGCACGTTGCGCCGTTCCATGACGCTTCGCCATCTCTCTCGAGTCTCGCGGGTAGCCGATCGAGACATCAACACTCATCGCTTCGATGAGGTCGGGGTAGGGCGGCCGGAACTATTTCATCGCGGCCGCGACCGTCATTGGTTCTTTGATGATGTCCTTCACCGTGCGGCCCGACGGGATCATGGGCAACACGTGTTCCTGGTGCGGCACGTGGACGTTCAGGAGGAACGGGCCGGGGCACGCGAACATTTCTTCCAGCGCCGAGTCCAGGTCGCCCTTCTGAACGACCGACCGGGCCGACACGCCGAAGCCTTTGGCGATCGTGTCGAAGTCCGGGTACGCGGCCACGTCCATGCCGGCCCCGAGATACGTGTGGCCCCGATTGCCGCCGTGGAACCGATCTTCCCATTGAACCACCATGCCCAGGTGCTGGTTGTTCAACAGTAGAATCTTGACCGGAATTTTCTCAACGTGAGCGCACGCGAGTTCCTGGATGTTCATCAGGAACGAACCATCCCCGTCGATGTCGATGACGGTCGATTCGGGATGTGCGATCTGAGCCCCCATCGCGGCGGGCAGGCCGAAGCCCATCGTGCCCAGGCCGCCCGAGGTTACCCAATGCCGGGGCTGATTGAACGGGAAGTACTGGGCCGCCCACATCTGATGTTGACCGACGCCCGTGCTCACGATCGTCGAATCGAGCTTGCGCTTCTTCTTCAGAATCTGGGCCATGCGCTGGATGGCGTATTGCGGCAGGATCGCATCACTGCGGTCGCCGTAGCGAAGCGGCTCGGCGTCGCGCCACTGGTCGATCTGGCGAATCCAGTCGGGGTATCGGCCGCCGCCGATCAAGTCGGCGTTCTTGTCGTCTTTCAGCAGGCCGTTCACGCCTTCGATCACTTTGCGCAGATCGCCGTGGATGCCGACGTGCGCGTGCTTGTTTTTGTTCAACTCGCTCGGGTCGATATCGATGTGGACGATTCGGCCGTGCTTGGCGAACTCTTCGAGCTTGCCCGTCACGCGATCGTCGAAGCGAACGCCGAACGCAAGCAACAGATCGGCTTCGTTGACGGCGTAGTTCGAGTACACGGTACCGTGCATGCCCAACATCTGCAGGCACAGGTAGTGGTCGGCCGGGAACCCGCCGAGCCCGTGGAGCGTCAAGGCGACCGGGATGCCCGTCGCCTCGGCGAACTCTTTCAGCGCCGGGGCCGCACCCGAGTGAATGATCCCGCCGCCGCCGTAAACAACGGGTCGCTTGGCACGGCGAATCTCATCGACGATGCGATTCAAATCGGACCGATCGGCGACGCGCACGGGCTTGTAGCCCGGCAGATTCATCGGCGGATCCCAGTCCGGCAGAATCGACCGCAACTGCACGTCCTTCGGGATGTCCACGATCACGGGGCCGGGCCGGCCGGTCGTCGCGATGTGGAACGCTTCCTTCATCACGCGCGTGATGTCTTCGGTTCGCTGAATCAAATAGTGATGCTTGGTGATCGGCCGACACACTTCAACGATCGGCGTTTCCTGGAAAGCGTCGGTCCCGATCACTTGAGTATTCACCTGACCGGTGATCGCGATCATCGGCACGGAGTCCAACTTCGCGTCGGCCAACACCGTGACGAAGTTCGTCGCGCCCGGACCGCTGGTCGCCATGCAGACGCCGACTTTACCCGTCGTGCGCGCATAGCCCTGGGCCATGAATCCGCCGCCCTGTTCGTGGCGCGGCAGGATGGTGCGAATCTTGTCGGCCACGTGCGTAAGCGATTGATGGAGTGGCATCGACGCGCCGCCCGGATAGGCGAAGACCGTATCGACGCCGTTGCGGATCAAAGACTGGACGAGGATATCGGCCCCGGACAGGGCGGCTTTGGAGGTGTCGGCCATCGGACCCGAGCCTTCTGGTTGGCGCATGAAAAAGGGCCGGCCCCCGTGGGTGAGGGGTCGGCGACCACAGGTAAGAATACGGGATTCGGCCGGCTTGAGGAAGGCGAAGGCGCGGTTAGACGTGCTCCGCCCGCAACGATTCGATGCTGGCCTCGACCGCCTTCACGGTTCGATCCAGGTCTTCGTCCGTGTGCGCGGCCGTCAGCCAGCCGCCGAGGCCGGGCATATCCACGCCGTTCAACAACATCGCTTGACGGAACGCGTGGCGAAGTCTCGGGTTGGCCGGCCCATCGAGTCGATTCAGGTCGGCGTCGTACGGGACGGGTCCATCGTCGTCCGTCTTCGCTTCGCCGGGGCGTGGGCCATCGTAGTTCGGCAGCATTCGGAACATCGAGAAATCGATGTACGCCAACCAGGGCCAATCGCGCTCGGCGAACAGCGAATTGAGTCGATTGCGAAGTCGCCGCGCCGCGTCGTTCGCCTTGCGACCGGGCTCGCCGGTCGCGACCAGTTTGAGTGCCGCGATTCCGGCGGCGGCCGAAAGCGGGTTGCCGTTGTAGGTGCCGGGATGACGCATCTTCGGCTTGCCGGGCCGGAAGTCGATGGCGGCCAGTACGTCGGCCCGACCGACGAGCGCCCCGCCCGGCAACCCGCCGGCAAGTATCTTCGCGAGAGAAGTGAGGTCCGGAAGGATCCCGTACTTCTGCTGCGCCCCGCCGGGCGCGACGCGGAACCCGGTGATCACTTCATCGAAGATCAACAGTTGGCCATACTTCGATGTCAACTCGCGGACGCCTTTCAGAAAAGGCCCCCGGATCGGGACCGCCCCCCAGTGACCGCCCGTCGGTTCGAGGATCACCGCGCCGATTTCCGGATCGGCCTGCAGCGTTCGCTCTAGCAGGTCCAGGTCGTTCGGTGGAATCACGACCGTCTGAGCGGCCACCGATTCGGCCACGCCGGGCACGGCCAAATTGTCGTACGGCGGATCGGACCCGACCGTGACGGCGTCGTGCCAGCCGTGGAAGTGGCCGGCGAACTTGAGGAACTTCGGTCGGCCCGTGTGGATGCGACACAGCCGTAGCGCCATGAGCGTCGCTTCGGTTCCGGAGCCCGTGAAGCGCACGCGCTCGGCGGACGGCACGAGTCGCTGGACCCACGTGCCCCATTCGACTTCGAGGTCGTGGCAGCCGCCCGCGTGCGTCGATTTCTCGACCTGAGTCTGGACGGCGGTCACGATCGCCGGGTGCGAATGGCCGAGCAACATCGCCCCGTGCCCCGACCAGTAGTCGACGAGTTCGTGCCCATCGACATCCCACTTGCGGGCGCACTTCTGCCGATCCACGTAGATCGGGAACGGCTCCATGTAGCGGAGATCGTGCGTCACGCCGGCCGGGAACACGTGCCGGGCTTGTTCGTAGCGCCGTCGCGATCCCGGAAACTCGGAAACGTAGCGATCGAGAATGGACATCGGCGTGCGGGAGTAATGGGCGAACGATTCGCCGTCAGGATAGGCGGGCGGCGACCCGGGGGACACGGCACCATCTCAGCCCTATCTCCACCCTATGAGCGTCCCTCTTGTCTTGATCAACGCAGTCGGCCTGACGCCGCGTTTGCTGGCGCACGCCCCCCGCCTGTCCGCGCTCGGCTCGGCCACGCCGCTGCGCGATGTGGTGCCGGCCGTGACCATGTCCGCTCAGGCGACCTTGCTGACCGGCGCGCCCATTGAAACGCACGGCATCGTCGGAAACGGCTGGCTGTTCCGCGACACGAACGAGGTTCGATTCTGGCAGCAATCGAATCGACTTCTCCAAGCCGAGCCGCTGTATGCGACGGCCCGGCGTAGGGCCAAGGAACGCGGCCGAGCGTTCACGTCCGCCAAGCTGTTCTGGTGGTTCAATCAGGGGGCGGCCGTCGATTGGTCGATCACGCCGAAGCCCCACTATGGCGTCGATGGCAACAAAGTCTTTGGCATCACGGGCATCCCCGATGGACTTGCCGAGGGGCTGGAGAAAAAGCTCGGGCCGTTTCCATTCCACACGTTTTGGGGCCCAATGGCCGGCCTCCCGTGTACCGAGTGGATTGCTCGTTGTGCGGCGACACTTCTGTCGGACGAACGACCCGACCTGACGCTCGTCTATTTGCCGCACCTCGATTACGAACCGCAACGCCACGGCCCGGCCGGCTGCGACATGGCCAATCAAGTGAAGGAACTCGACGACGCGTGTGCCCCGCTCCTCGAGGCCGCGAAGAAGGTCGGAGCGAACGTTTGGGTCGTGAGCGAGTATGGCCATTGCGATGTGAGTCGGCCGATTCATTTGAACCGGGCCCTACGCGAAGCTCGGCTGTTGACGGTTCGACTCGGGCCTTTCGGCGAGCAACTCGAAACGTTTCTGAGCCGGGCGTTCGCCGTGTGCGATCATCAAGTGGCGCACGTCTACGTCCGCGACGCGGAAGACATCGAACGAACGCGCGACGCATTGGCCGAAATTCCCGGCGTTGCCCGCGTGCTGGCCGGTGAGGAACGCGCCGATGTCGGCCTGCGCCACGAACGAGCCGGCGACCTCATTGTGCTCGCCGAACGCAACGCCTGGTTCGCCTATCCGTTCTGGCTCGATGATCGACTCGCGCCGGACTACGCCCGCACCGTGGCGATCCACCACAAGCCGGGCTACGACCCGTGCGAATTGTTCTTCGACCCGAAGTTGTGGATGCCCGAGTTCAAAGCGGCCCGCCGACTCGTGCAGAAAAAACTCGGCTTCCGCATGAAGATGGATGTCGTCCCACTGGACGCGCGGGTGGTCAAAGGCAGTCACGGCCTCGTCTCGGCCGACCCGCTCGATGGACCGATGCTGATCGACGGCACGCACGCGCGTGGCGCGATCCCAATGACGTCGGTTCGCGATCGCGTCCTGGAAGCGCTTGGGTTGGGCGATTGATTGGAGAATGGGATTCTGAGCGATACAGCGTCAATCGTTATTGCCGTGTACTCAGTACTGAGTACTCAGTACTCCTTCGCAATATCAAACTCACGCCGCCGTCGCGGGCTTCGTCAGCGACTCGAGCGCTTCGCGCGTTAGGCGGTCACTGATGTCCTTAACGCCGGCCGGCTCCGTCACTTCGCCGTTCAGGATCGCCGACTTCTCGGCGACGAGCAGGTTCAGCAGCATCCCGAACATGCCGCCGGTCGGGCCCTGGTCGCCGTTCGCACCCGAGACGAACACGCGCTCCGGGACGAGCGGTTGTTCGCTGTGCGCCATTCGCTCGGCCACGACGGAGAGAGCGTAGAGCCGGGGGTCGCCGAACGCGGCCGCTTTGCGCAACAGGACCATCGCCTCGGCGAGGCCGACCTGCATGGCCCGCTGACCTTCACCCCGGCCGGCGAGTTCCTGTTTGCGACTCTCGGCCTCGGCCGTCAGGACGGTTTGCTCCGCTTGCCGACGCGCGCGGGCCAGGTCCGCCTCGGCCCCGACGACCGCCTGCTCGGCTTGTTTGCGGGCGCGGGCCAAATCCGCTTCGCCCTGGCTCTGGGCGATTTGCACCTGGGCGGCGGCGTTCGTCAGTTGCGTCTGCAAATTCGCTCGGGCCTGGGCCTCGTTCAGCGTGCGTAGCTTCTCGGCCGCTTCGCGCTGGCGCTCGTACGTCTCGAGTTGCTCGATCGATAGCTGCCGCGTGCGCAGTTGCTCGAGCAACTCTTCGATCTTGCCGCCGACCTCGGTGCCCGGCTTGCCGATCAGCACGTCGACACACTCGATATCGAACTCGCGGAACTTGTTGCGAAGTTCGTTCCACGCCTCGGCCTGGATCGCGTCGCGCTCGTGCAGAAGCTCGAGCATCGTTTTCTTGTGGGCAATGTCCCGGAAGTAGGCGCTCAGCATCGGGTCGAGCGTTTGCGTGATCAATTTCTTCACGTCGCCGAAGCGCTGGATCACGTTCGGAGCCCGCTGGTAGTCGATGTGCACGACCACTGAGAGGGGCAGCATCGGCTCGTAGGCGTCGCGGGTCACGAGGTCGATCGAGCGCAGGCTCTCGTCGAACTTGTGCGTCTCGGTTTTGCCCGTCACCCAGTGCAGGACGAAGTTGGTCGTCGGGACCAGAATCACCTGGCCAGCGTACGTGTTGAACGGATACTTGCCCGGCCCGAGCGGTCGCTGCCAGACGCCGCGTTCCCCCTCCGCCACGCGTTCGCCGTGGCGGAAGCCATCGCCGGAAACGTCGCGGCCCGCCTGACCGTAGTAACTCACGACCACGCCGACATGGCCGATCGGCACGACCGTTTTCGGGATCAGTTCAACCGTGGCGAACCAACGGTTCAGGAAGTACGTACCGTCCGTGATCGGCACGTACTGCCGACCGCGTCGGCCGCCCGCGCGCAGGAACAGCTCCGGGTCCTGATAGTTGTTGTGGTAGTTCGCCCCCTCGACTTCGTTGCCGACCGGCGGAGCGATGATTTCGCCTTGCGGCAGCGAAGGCCCATCGTGGATCGTCACGATGCCGATGCTATCCGAGCGCGCGTGGCCCTCTTCCTCCGAGACCATCATGGCCCCGACGACGAGCGGGCGGAACCCGCCGACATCGCGGAGGGCCTTGTGCCAATCGGAAACGGCCTTGCTCTCGCGGTCGTCGAGCAAGTGACGCAGCCGGTAGACGTAGTCCTCGGTCATGATCACGAAGAGGGCGGGGTTGATCGCGTACACGCCTTCGCGCAGGATCGCCCGCTGGCGACCGCGTTGACCGCCGGTCGCGTTCTCCGATTCGAGGAACGCGCGCGCGTCCTGGAAGTTGTTGCACGCGACGATGCGGCCAAGCGTTTGGCTTGGGGGCAACGGATCGCCGTCGCGAGCGTAGACATAGGCGATCTGTCCTTGCGGAATCGTGACGAGGGGCACCTTGTGGACGCGGTACTGCCAGCGCCACAGGCCGAAATGCAAGCCGCCGCGGATCAGGTTGGCCTGATACCCGGCTTCACCGTCGAGGGCGATGATTCGGCCGGCCGGCACCGAGCCGGCCTGCGACCAGAGTTTTTCGACCACCCCGACGCGTTCGTTCGGGATGTATCGAACAGCGAGCCAGGCGATGAGCGCTGGCAGGCCAACGAGGAGTAAGGCGAGCGAGAGTGCGCTACCGCCCAAGTCGGCGAGCGCGGCGACCAGAGGTAACATGGTGACCGATTGGTCCGAGACCGGGCTCTTCGTCCCGAGATGAACGACGGGTGTGCCCTTTCAGTGGCCCGGGCGACACACCCGGGCCGGCCTGCGAGGTTAGCTGACGGGCTAGGACTTGAAAGTGTCCCGGTCGCGCGGACGCGACCTGAGCCCCAGGGTCATCTCTCGGCGACCCATTGGTTCCCCCGCTCCCGCGTTTGGCCGCGAGACTCGGCTGCATCTCGGGATTATAGCACGTTTGGCGGGGCAATTGAGAAAAATGGCTTGCCGAACAACGTTAGCTGCGGCGCCCTTTCTCCGGCTTGGGCAGCGGCATTCGGATCGCGATGTCGTCGCCAGGTGATGTGTCTTTCGGCGTGCGGCCTTCGTCGTCCTTGCCGTTCGGGCCGAAACTGTAAAGCAGATAGCCAGTGGCGCTCGGTCGATAGACGAGGGCTTTTTCGGTGAACAAATCGTTTGGGACTTTTGGCAAATACCTCGGAACGAGTGCCGCGAGGTCCTTGGGGTATTCGGCCGTGTCCGCGCGATAGGCGGCGAGTGCGATCGCCACTTGAAGATTGCGACGACCCTGCTCCACCTGATCGTAAGACTCGAACATGCGGCGAGCCACGGGGTTGCCCGAGTTCAAAGCTGCCAGGCGCTCGCCCCTCTCCTTGGGCGAATGGGCAGCGTCTTCCAGGTATTCATCGAGTTTGCCGGTGGCCTCCGGCTTCTTTTTCCAGTCCGCGCTTTCCCGATCGACCTTCTGCCACTCTCGGTCGCGATCGAGTCGAGACGGCAGCCGGAGAATCGCGGCGAAACGATCGAAGCTTCGATTCGTCGCCCGGAGGACCGGGTTCCAATCGATTCTCACCGCGACGCCTTCCGGGATTTTTTCGAGAATGAACTCGCCGCGCAGAGTCTTGGCAATGAAGTTCGTGCCACGGCCATCGAGTTCGAGCGTGGTGGCCAGGGAATACAATCGTTCGGCCCCATCGAGTACGGTCGCGAACGACGGTATCTCCTTGAGTTCACCGAGATCGCTCTGAATCGCGAGGAGTTGCTTCGACGAAAGTTTGCCCGACTCGATCAACGCCAGGTTGGCGCGCGTCGTCACCGTCTCGACCGCGATGGCGACCAGTCCCTCAATGAGAGTCGAATCGCGAGCGATGAAGCGAGCCAGTCGGTGACAGGCCCAGAGGTCGCGCCATGCGTCATCCGATTGCCCGTTCGCGCAGCGATTCATCGCCCGAGCGATCAGTGCCTGCGTCAAGTAACGCAACAGGTGTGTGACGTTCGATGGCCCAGTGATAATGC
>JANLUE010001380.1:0-7567 GCA_031363325.1 Gemmataceae bacterium | reverse complement strand
GACCGTGCCACGTCACAAAACTTCCGTCGCGAATTCGACCCAAGTCGTTACTGGGGTTCGCAATAAAAAAAGCCGTCTCGGATCGAGCCAGCGCTCGGTCCGGTTCGGCTTTGTAAATTCGACTCGCCCGTCTGTAAGACCTTCCGCGTTTATCCGACCAATGTACTCGCCGCGTAGAGCATCTTGTCTGGTACGGGTGGGGCCTTGACCCCCAGCTTCTCCAACTGGCCAACTCCATCGAACTCGACCCCGACCACGTGGCTCGCGTCAACGATCAGCAAGGTTTGCTGGACCTTGTCCTCGCCCGTGTGGTGCCGGGTCCAGGTTCGCTGAATCATCAGCAGCGAGTTGGAATCGGCGTGGAACCACGAGCAATCGGCCTCGATGCGGCCACTCGTGATTCGCGGCGCATAGTGCTTCACGCCGCCGGTTTGCAGGCTGTCCGCGCCGGTGGTCTTCACCGTCGAACTGCCATCGACCAGCACGACGCAAGCGCCCGACCAAACGGAGGCCGGGAACAATTTCTTCAGCAGACCGGCGTCCATGGGTATCCCTCGAACGGACGTGGACGGGCCGGCACACTAAACTGAAGAGTGACGGCTATTGGACTCTAGAACACAAATCGGCGAGGGGACGATGGCTTTCGTGACGGTCGCCCGGCTGGACACACTGACGCCCGGCAAAGGAATCTGCGTCGAGGCCGGCGGCAAGAAGCTGGCCCTCTTTCTGGTGGATGGCCGCTGCTACGCGATCGACGAGATCTGCACGCATCGCAACGCGCCGCTTCACGAAGGGACCTGCTACGGGACGGAAGTCGTCTGCCCATACCACGGGGCCCGGTTCGACCTGGCCACGGGGGCGCATCGCTCGCCGCCCGCGAAGACCGGAGTCAAGGCGTACGCGGTCCAGGTCGTCGAAAACGAAGTTCAGGTCGAGGTGTGACATGCACGATTCGGCCGGTTGCTCAATCTGCGGTGGCCAATCGGTCGATGGGTCGATGACCGACGACGAGTTCTTTCGCTTCGTGACGACGTGCGTGCGGGAACTCGAAGAGAAGCAGAAGGTGTTCTTCGGCCAGTTCCCGGCCGGCATGTCCTGGAAGTATGAACTGAACGACCATTCGCTGATCGTCGGTTCGAAACGGTTCAAAGTCACGTTGATCGGGTCGTACAGTCCGGCGGGCGAATCGTGGCTGTGGGGTTGGGCGAACGAAGCGATGCCCGCCAACGCCCGCGAAAGTTCGGCGTCCATTCAGGGGCTCTTCGATGTGACCGGCTTCCGCGTCTTCACCGACCCGGGCTTTCCCGCGCGACCCGAGGACGCGGAAGACCTGACGGCCTGCGCCGTCCATCACCTTGACGCCATCGGCTTTTTCCGCGACCGAAGCGCCAAGTGCGACGTGTATCTGGCGGTCCACGCCTGACCGATCACTTGCCCGCCAGGTTCTTTTCTTCTGCCGCAGTCAACCTGCCCATTGCCCAAACTCGACACGTCGTAAAATCCCCCTGAACGCCCCGCGACCCTTCACCGAGACGGACATCCCATGAATCTTCGCGGCACCTATGTCTTGCTCGGCCTCGTCGTCTTGGCTCTGGTCGTTCTGGCCGGCTACGTGATGTTCACCGGCGACGACAAGCCGCCCGTCTCGACCGAGGGGTATCTGCTCAAGTCGTTCCGGGCCGTCAACGTCAAGAAGGAAGATGTCACGTCGGTCGAGATCGAACGACCCGGCCTAACGCCGGACAAGGTCGCGTTCACCCGCACCGAGAAGGGTTGGCAGATGACGGCCCCGTCCAAAGCCCGGGCCGACTCGGACGCGATCGAAGACCTCGTCAATGGCCTGCTTTCCGCGAAGTCCGAGAAGTCGGCCGACATCGGCCCAAATCTCGCGTCGCACGGGCTCGACAATCCCCCCGTCAAAGTCACGCTGCGAACCAAGGACCTCAGCGATACGATCGCACTCGGGAACGTGACGATCGGCGGCGATCAAGCGGTTGTGTACGTGACCACGTCCGATCGTCCCGACAAGGCGCAGGCCGCGAAGAAATCGACGTTTCGGGCGTTGTTCAAAGTCAAGCCGCCGGAGAACGCGACGACGGCCGGCCAACTCGTCAAGGAGATGCGCGAGTTCCGGCCGGTGCGTCTGCTCGGCGTCGGCCTCGCCGATCCGACATCGCAAGTCCTGTCGGCCGCGGTTCGCGAAGGCGACGATCAACTCGCGGTCTTCAAGGACGGCGACACCTGGCGATTCCGCGAGCCGAAAGATTTCGGCGACGCGATCGTCGAGCCCGACGGGCCGGGCATCGACCCGAAAGAATCGAAGACCGCGATCGCCAGCGTTCGACAACTGTTGAACACCATGATGGACGTTCGCCCCGGCACGCACGAACAACTGCACGAAGGCATCGAAAACCTCGCGAAGTTCGGCCTGGGCCCGAACGCCAAGCCGATGCAACTCGATTTCTCCCGAGCCGACGGTACTCAGGAAACGGTCTACGTCGGCGAACCCGTGAAGGACGACAAGGTCGATCGGTTCTATGCGCGGCACGAGGGCGACCTGGTCGTCGCCGAAGTGAACGCGACAGCCGTCCGCGACCTGCAACGGGCGCTGAAGGCGAAGCATTTACTCCGCGATCGAACGGTGCTAAAGCTGGCCCCGAACCGAATCGACGCGATCGACATCTTGACGAACGGTGAGACGATCGCGCTCCGCTTTGCGAACGGCCAGTGGAAGATTTACGAGAGCAACGGAACCGGACGTCCGGCGCGAAAGGAAGCCGTCGACCAACTTCTGGGCCGCCTGACGGCGCGACAACTCGCCACCGGGTTCCCGTCGCCCGCGATTCCCGAAGACAAGCGCGGCTTCGCCAAGCCGACGGCCGAAGTCAAACTCTGGGAAGGGGGCGTTGTTCCGGAAGCCAAGCCCGACCCGACCGCGATGCCGAAGGTCACGGCCCCGCCGACCGCCCGCATTCAGTTCGGCCACAAGGATGTCGGCAACGTGGTCTTCGGTCGGCGCTATTTGAAGGACGCGAAGGCCGATTTCTTCGTTCCCCAGGATGCGGCCGACCTCGCCAGCCGCGATCGACTCGCGTACATCGCGGGGTCGCTCAAGCAATTCGCGGCCGACAAGGTTCGCAAGCTTTCGTTCACTTACGGCAAGGACACGATCGAACTCGAACGGCCGGACGACGATAAACCGACGCCGCTCGCCGCCTGGAAAATCAACGGCCCCGCGTCGCTCAAGGGCCGCTCGGCCGATCCTTTCAAGGTCCACGAGTTGATCAACCAGATTTCGGTGCTGTCGTTCCTGCAACCGAAGGTCGCGGCCGACAAGCCGACTGACGACATTCTGAATCGACTCGAATTTAACCCGCCGCGCCTGAAGGTGATGTTGAGCGTCAAGGAAGCCGGCGACATCACGTACCTCTTTGGCGGCGATGTCGGAACGGAGAAGAAGGCCGTCTACTTGAAGCCACTCGATGGCGACCTGGTCTTCGAGGTCGAGCGGTCCGTGTTCGACCTGTACCTGAAGGCCGACGTTCAGGACACGGTCGTCCATCGCCTCGACAAGACGAAGATCAAGGGCGTGAAACTGACGGGCTGGCAAGACATCGACGGCACGCCGAAGACACTGGAGTTCGAACGCAAGGACGGCAAGTGGGCCATCAAGGCCGGGGGCATGTTCGAACTCGACCCGGTGAAAGTCGATCTGTTCCTGAGCGACCTGACGACCCCGCGTGCCGAATCGTTCCTGATCTACAAGACCGGGCCGAAGCCCGAACACAATTTGGACGTGGCCAAGGGAGCGTTGAACGTTGAGCTCGCCCTGGAAATGGGCGACCCCGTGAAAATGACGCTCTCGGCCCCGAACAAGGACGGCCGCGTCGTCGCGACGAGCAGCCTGTCGGCGGGCGACGTGTTCACTCTGGCGGATCGCTTCGCGATGGTGCGAGCGAAGCCGGCGAGCTTCAAGAAGGATTGAGGCTTTTGACTCGCGAACTATTTCTTCTTCCGCGTTCGTCGGCCGACGTTCCGTCGCGCCGGCGAGGCGACCGCGGACTCCATTAGCCCTTTGAGGAACTCGGGAAACACCGCCCAGGCCTGCATGTAGGTCGCTTCGAGTGGGCAGGGCACATAACGAGTATCCGAAAGAAAGATCGGGGCCGATGGGAGCGCCTCGCCGAGGCCAACGGAATTGACGTAGGCCATCGGAATTTCGCCGCCGATATACGAGGCGACCGTAAAGGGCTGATCCGGGAGGAATTCAAACGGCATATCGGCAAGCTCGTCCCAAACGGCCTTGTGTAGACCGTGCGGGTCGCGCGGCGTGGGCGGAAACAAATCGACGAGCAAGAGATTGATGCCCTGAGTCAAGATGTCGGCCGCCTTCTCGACGAACGACCGCAGGGCGTGCCGACTCTCCTTGTTTCCCGGTGAAACCAATTCGATGATCGCGACCACTTTGCCCCGGCCGTGCCGAATGATGATTCGGTCCGCTCGCTTGGCGTAGTTGATTCGTTCGAGCTTCGCAATCACCCGCGCGGACGGCGGAGCCGACTTGACCGCGACCCCACCCGGCGCATCGTCTGGACGCCAGGCTTGGAGCGCGACGACATCGGGAATTGGCCGCCCCGTCACTTGCTCGGCCATCGCCAAATAGCCGGGCGGCAAGTGACCAGAGTTCAGCGCATCGGCAATCGCGCTAATCCAGCGTTGGTGGAAGTGGTGGAAATCGCCAGCTTGGAGCCGCGTCCAGTCGTGTACGGGCATGGAAGACCTCCTCCTGGGATTGTAACCTTTCGCCGGCCGTGTGCCCCTTCGACTTTTCCGCGACCTACTTCTTCAACACAATCTCAATCACGGCCTGCTTGTCGCCCGCCGTCGGCTTGATCTTCGTTTCCATCTCGCCGACGGTCGCGACATATTCATGGCCGGGCACCAAGTCGAACGTCAACAGATCGTTCAAGTCCGCGGACTCGCCGCGCGAACGACCGTCGAACTTCGTTTTCCCGTCGGCCGACTTCACGACCACTTCGACGACGACGCGCTTCTTGTTCGCATCCACGACGCGGATCGAGACCTTGACCGTGTCGACTTTCGGGGCGGGCTTGGCGTAGCGGTCGGTTACGTTCTCGGCCGGCACGTCCTTGTTGTTCATTGCCCAGACGAGCGGGAAGTGAACCTTCGTCTTGCGGAAACTGGCGGCGTAGATGGCGTGTTCGAGCGAGTCCTTCTTCGCCTGGGCCGCATCGCCGACGAACCAGCCGCGGTCGAGCCCGCCTGGGTCTTGTTCGCAAGCGCCGGTGAAGTGCCAATCCTTGTCCCAGATTTCGACCCAGGTGTGATTGCCGCGCTTGTTCGCCCACAACGGCGTGCCGACGACCCGGGCCGGTATACAAACGGCACGACAGGCGTCGCTGAGCACGATCGACAGTCCGGTACACGAAGCCTTGCCCTGTTCGATCGACTCCTTCGGGCTCTGGTTCGGGGCCTTTCGTTGCGTCGAGTAGCCGAGCTTCAACTTGCCGAACAGTTGCGAATTGATCTTCTGGGCCGCCTCGGCCGGAGTCTTGCATTCCTTCGCAATCGGCAAACACAGATCGAAAAACTCCTGCCTCCAGGCATCGCGTTTCTCGTCGATGTTCGCGTACGGCAACACATCATTGAGGAAGTTTTCCTCCGGGATCGATTTGCCCCAAGGCACCTGGGCGCGGGCCATGTATGCGAGGTTCGTGTTGCTCAGGAGGAAGTCCGCCTTGAGCGACCTGAGGTCGCCATCCGGCATGTTCGCGATCAGGAACGCCATCCCCTTGCGTTGGTCCTTCGACACGTTCGTGAGCGCCTTCTCCAACTCGGTGCGATTGTCCCTGGCACGGGCGAGCGCCTCGGTCACGTCGGCCGACCACCAGGGGGATTCGGCGTGAACGACCGAAGTCGCAACGAAGATTATTAGACAGAAACGCATGAGTATGGTGCTCTTGGTTGACGATGCTGGCAATACTTTGAAGCCGGTGGACTGGGAAAAAGCTGCTGCCGCGAAATGAGCGATCACGCTTCTTAACTGACATGCGGAGCGGCATCCATGAAGTCCTTTCTACTACGGTTGGCGACCGTCGTCGCTGGCGTGTTGAACGACTCTGTGGTTCGTGTTACTATCCGGTACAAACCTTGCGGGCGGCCAACTCGCGCAAAACCCCCAGGGCCTCCGCGCCGCGATCGGCCGGGACGAACACGTGGTCGTGAAAGACGCCCGACAGTGTGTTGCAACTCAAGCCGGCGCTTGCCAGTGCTCCGGCCACCTCGGCGAGGAAGCCGACGGCCGACAGGTCCGAGTGCACATCGAGCGTCAGCCAGGCGGCGCGGAATTGAATCGGCACGCCCGCGTTGATCGCGATCGATTCTTCGACGACGACCGTCAGGCCTTCCGCTTCGCGGACGAACCCGATGGCTTCGGGTGGCGCGATCTCGGTTGGCCAGACGCAGAAAGCATACGTGCCGGGGTTCCAGCGTGGGCTCATACACCTCAATAAAGTCGCGAGGTTCCTTTCGCCAGCCATGTCCGCTCCATTTTTCTTTAGTCGAGCCTAATTCGACGCCGATATCGATGAAGCAACTTCATTGCGAAAGGAACCATCATGGCCCGGCGCGTGGCCGTCTGCTCGGCAACTCTATTGATGGCCGCACTGACCGGGTGTGGCCACACGGGCCAGTGCGCCAAGCCGGATCACCAGGCCAAGACGTTATTCAATTGGGCCATCGGGCCCGAGGACGAGAAGAAATCGAACGGCGATGAAAAAGCATCCGTGAAGCCGGCCGCATTCGAACAGATGCTCGACGACAAGAAGTCGGACGATGAAAAGTCGACCGACGCCGACAAGCCCGAGCGGCTCGTTTCCGATCGCCCGGACTTTACGGAGGCGAGCACGACAGTCGGGCGCGGCCACGTGCAACTCGAAGTCGGCTACACCTTCATTCAGGACCGGGCGAACGGTGTGCGCGCGGTTATCCATTCGCATCCGGAAGCCCTCCTTCGCATTGGCTTGTTCGCGGACTGGTTCGAACTGCGCCTCGGTCAGAACGTGTTTGTCGAACGTACCAAAACAGGTAGAGCGACGGAGCAGGCGAGCGGCCTCCAGGACTTCTACCTGGGAACCAAACTGGCGCTGTCCGAACAAAAGAAGTATCTGCCGGAGACGGCGATCATCTTCCAGACGCTTGTTCCGACCGGAGCCGACGCGTTCACCAACAAACAACTGCTGCCCGGCTTCAACTATCTGTGTAGTTGGGACGTGATCGAAGACTGCTTGAGCATGGGTGGAAGCGTTGGGCTGAATCGGGTTCGCGGCGACGATGGGCACTTCCACGGTCTTGCGAATGGATCGTTCACGGTCGGCTACACGCTCACCGCGAATCTGACGGCCTATACCGAAGTGTTTGGACTGGTGCCGACCAGCGCGACGGCGGCCGACACGGGGCCGGTGTACTACTTCAACGGCGGCTTCCAATATTTTCTGTCCGAAGATTTCGCGATCGACGTGCGGGCGGGCGTTGGCTTGAATCGCCG
>JANLUE010001343.1:0-9990 GCA_031363325.1 Gemmataceae bacterium | reverse complement strand
ATGCGGTCGTGGTTCGTTCGCTCACGTTGAAGGTTGGCGCCGAGAATTGAATGGTCGCCGGCGCGATGGCCATCGCTCGAATCACTTCGCCCCCGCCGACTGTCCCGATCAGCGTGGCCGCGCCGCGGGCCTGATTCGTGGTCGCCGCGTTCAGGTTGATCTGGAAGAGCTTCGAGACGGTATCGCCCTGGAGTTGCAGGATCGCGAGGGCCGCTCCGTTGCCAAGGGCACCGTTGTCAATGATGTCGAGCCCGGCCGCGTCCGTCGCATCGACGCCGAGCGAACCGGCCGTGAACAACAGGCCGCCGTTCGGGCTTGGCGTGCCATCGACTCCGCCGATCGTCACGAGCGTATTCAGCGTCGAATCGATGCCGAACAGTGTCGTGGCCGTCGCCGGGTTGTTATCGTTTCGATCGTAGGCCACGCCGACGATATTGGGGTCGGATCCGACGTTGGGATCGCCGGCATCGTAGGCCAATGTCGTGTCCGGCGTGTTGCCGTTCGCCGGGTTCGCGTCCGAATCGACGGGGGCGTTCGTCAACGGATTGAAGCGCAGGTTCTCGTCGGCCGCGTTGACGAGCCGCAAGCGATCGACGGTCGGATTGAAGTCGAAGCCGGCCGGCGAGTTGGCCGTGAACTGCGGCGATGTGACCAGCGGCACGCCGAGCTGCGTCGTCTCGCCGGTCGTCTTGTTGATGCTCAGGATGCGATTCGTGCTGGTCAATCCGTAAAGTTGTCCGGTCGCGGGTCGGAAGTCGATGTCGGTCACCGATTCGCCGGCGAGCAGATTTCGCAACGGCACGGCCGAGATGAAGTTCTTCGGATCGCTGGCCTTGAAGGAGACGAGTCGATTGCTGGCCGTGACCGCGAACACGATCTCTTGTCGCGGCAGCGTCGTGATCGCGTCGAGTTGCGGCGTGCCCGTGCCGATACGGCCGAGGACCGTGGCCGCTCCCGTCGCGAGGTTGACGGTATAGAGGACGGTCGTACCGAGTCCGTTCGCTGTGGTCATCGCGGCGAAGGCCGTCCCGTCGGCCGCGATCTCGAAGCCGACGCGCGGCCCGAAGTTGAAGGTCTGGCCATTCACCGTCACGACCGAGATCGTGTTGATCACTCCGCCGTTCGGCGACGGCGTCCCATCGACGCCGCCGATCGTCACGAGTGTGTTCAACGTCGAATCAATGCCGAACAGCGTGGTCAGGCTGGTCCCCTGGAAATTGCGGTCGTACGCGACGGCCACCACGTTCGGGTTCGGAATATTGCTGAGGTCGGTGTCGGGGTCGACGACCCCCACGGTGGCCGGATCGCCATCGACCACGGCACCGGTGTTCGGATTGATGCGGAAGTTCTCGTCGGTGGGCGACACGATGCGCAGTCGATCGACCGAGGGGTTGAAGTCGATGGCGGCCTGACGCAGCGCGGTCGGAAAACTGGCGATCGGCAGAATCCCGGGTGCGCCGACGAGCGTCGCTCGGCCCGTCGAGGGGCTGAGCGTGTAGAGCGTGTAGCGGCTGGTCAAGCCGTAGACTTGCCCGTTGGCACCCCGCGAGTCGATGCTCACGAGGTCTTCGCCCGGCGCGAGCCCGCTGACGCGCACGGATGACAGAATTTTGGTCGGGGCGGCACTGTCGAACGTGATGAGGGCGTTGGCGGTTGTCAGGCCCAGGAGCATGGCCGGAACGGAGCGATCTTCGAGGGCGTCGACGCGCAACGTGGCACGACGGGAAAGGGTGCTACGACTCATGGAAGTTCCTCACGATGATGGGTTGCCGACTTGAAGACGAGATGTGCTGCGGTTCTAGCAAGTGCCGAGCCGAAGGCGAGGGCAAGTACCCGGGGGTGACGGCGAATCGGGTTCAACGTCGATGTAGCGAGCATTGGGCCGTACTTCCATCACGCCGCGCGCCAATTCGCAAACCTCCTCGTTTCATTTCGTTCCATTCGCGGATAGTCTGACTCTGCCAAATACCCCCTCCGCGAGTCCTCTCCATGCAATCGCGTCGATCCTTCTTCACGTCGGCCGGGGCCAGCGCCCTGGCCGTCGCCGGTTCGAGTGCCACGGCCTATGCCGCGAACGAAACGCTCAACGTCGGCCTGATCGGCACGGGTGGCCGTTGTCGACATTTGTTGAAAGCGCTGCTCACGATCCCCAACGTTCGCGTGACATCGATCTCCGACGTGTGGGACTTGGCGCTCGCCGAAACGAAGAAGCTCACGGGCGAACAGGTCGCGGTCACCAAGCATTTCCCGGAACTGCTCGAACGCAAGGACGTCGACGCCGTCCTGATCGCCTCGCCGGATCACTGGCATGTGCCGATGACCGTAGCCGCATGCAAGGCGGGCAAAGATGTCTACGTTGAGAAGCCGTTGACGCACGACCTGAGTGAAGGCAAGGCGGTGATCGCCGCCCAGAACGAACACAATCGGATCGTTCAAGTCGGCACGCAGCAACGTTCGATGCCGCACATCGCCAGGGCCCGCGAGATCGTCCAGGGGGGCGGCATCGGCAAGGTTGTGAAAGTTCACATGACCTGGAACCGCAACACGAACCGCGTGCAACGATTCAAGGGGACCGTCGACCCGAAAAGCGTCGACTGGAAGGCCTTCCTCGGCAGCGCGAAGCCGCAGGAGTTCGACGACTACCGCATGCGAAACTGGCGCTGGTTCTGGGATTTTGGCGGCGGCATCTTCACCGACCTGATGGTCCACTGGATCGATGTCGCCCACTGGGTGCTCGACGTGGATCACCCGCTGAAGGCCGTCGCGCTCGGTCAACACACGGTGAGCGAGGGTGTCTGGGAAACGCCGGACACGGTTCAAACAGTGCTCAGCTACAAGGGCGGAATCCAAATGCACTTCGAGGGCACGTTCGCCAACGCCCGCGAGGGAGCGCACATCGTGTTCATGGGCTCGGAAGCGAACCTGTACGTCGATCGCGGAGCGATGATCGTGACGCCGGAACTCCGGAGCAAGAAGGTCACGCCGCAAGAGTTGATCCTGGGCACGGAACCGAAACATCGCGGGGCCGACTTCTACGACAAGCCCGATGGCGAGCTTGTCCACCTGACGAACTGGGTCGACTGCGTCCGAAGTCGCAAAGCCCCGACGGCCCCGGCCGAAGGCGGCGTGGCGAGCGCCGGAGCGGCGCACCTGGCGAATCAGGCGTTGCGGAACAGTGGGGTCGCGGAGTGGAAGGGGTAAGTGACGGGGGCAGTATGGAGTACGCCAGCCGAAGATCATTCCTTGGCTGGCGTGAATTCGCGTCGGTTGCTCGAATTGCCTTCCGTGTTGTCACGGCAGATTCATGGATACCTTCAGGCTCGCCAGCATCGTCGCCCAAATTGCGGGCGCAAAGAGCCGGACGACCTATCGATACGCGACTCTCGTTTGGGACGTGACCAGCGGCCAACGGCTTTTCTCGGTGTTCCCGTTCGATTGACGGCGAACACCTTTGCAGATTCGCCGGATGGCCGGTCCCTGATGATCCGCGACCGGGCCGGCGAGTTGACGTTCACTGAAAATCGCAACACGTCAGACGCGAGCAACGTTCCGCACTCACGCATCGCGCATGATGAAGAACGTGCCCGTGTTGCGGCTCGCGCGCATCGCTTCGACGACTTTGTCTTTCACGGCGAGGAAGGCTCGGGCACACGCCGGATCGAACTGGGTACCGGAGCACTTCGACACTTCGGCGAAAGCTTCGTCCGGCGTCTTGACGTGATTCGTGTTGTACGGTCGGCGCGTCGTCATCGCGTCGAACGAGTCCGCGACCGCGACGACTCGGGCCAGCATCGGGATCCCCTCGGCCGCGAGTTTGTCCGGGTAGCCCCGGCCATCCCAACGTTCGTGATGCGAGCGCACGATTGGCCGGATGTCTTTCATCTCCGGGATCGCCTTCAAGATGTCGTCCCCACGCGTGGTGTGAGACTTCATCACCTCGAATTCCTCGTCGGTCAGCTTCGAGGCCTTGCGGAGGATTTCGTCGTCGATGCCGATCTTGCCGATGTCGTGGAGCGGGCCGCCGGTCCGCAGGTGATCCAGATCCTTCGCCGACAGGCCCAATTCTTCCCCGACGAGCAACGAGTAGGCGGTCACACGGGCCGTGTGCCCGCCGGTGTAGGCGTCGCGCATTTCGATGGCGGACGCCATGGCCGAAATCGTCTGCAAGAAGAATTCGCGTTGACGGCGCAACAGCTGGGCGCATTCGATCCCGGCGGACACATGGGCGGCCAGGGCGTCGGCCAGGTGTAGGTCGTCTTCGGAGAACGCCTTCTGCCAGTAACTGCGATCGAGGTGGATCACCCCGAGATGCTTGCGCGGCGTGCGCAGCAGCACGCACAGGACGGACGCCATCGCCCCATCGGCGATGCTCACCGCGCCCCGGAGTTCCTCATCTTCCTCAACGCTGCAACACAGGATCGATCGACCCTGGTTGAAACACCGCTTCGCCAGGCCCTTGCTGTAGTTGAACCGCGACGAGCTTTCGCCGCGACCCGTCGCGAGCGCCTTCAGTTTCAGTTCTTCGTCCGGCCCTTCGGCCAAAACGATCGCGCCACGCTGGGCGTCGAGGACGTGGACCGCGTCGTTCAGAATTGAATGAAGAAGTTCGTCTTCGCTCTCGATGCTGACGAGGTGATGGCCGGCCCGGAGGAGGGCCATCAACTGATCGCCGGGCCGGGGGGAATGATTTCGGTCGAGGAGGAGCCGGTCGAAGCCTTCCTGCCAGGACGAACTCGCTTCGGCTTCGACGATGATCTGGTCGGCGGAGGATGGGCCGGACCCCGAGATCGTCTCGGGGATCTCGACCATCATGGCGACCTTGCCGAATTGCACGATGTCGCGGGGGTGGAGTTGTCGTTCGCCGGCCCCGAGGCGGACGCCATTGACGTACGTACCGTTCGTACTCTCGAGGTCGCGGACCCACCAGTTGGTGTCGGCGAGCCGAACCTCGGCGTGACGGCGACTCACGGAGCTGTCGTCCAGGACGATTTCGAGGGTGCCCAGCCGGCCTGCCCGTAGGACATTGGCCGACTCCCAGGCCTTCCCCTTGACTTCGCCGCTGATCCCCTTCAGGCGAATCATGGTTCCCATTGGGCCGGTCTCCTCGCGTCCGGCTCGCGTCTCGCGGTGCGAGACGACGGACGACGCTTGCCGCGCGTCCGGACCGATTCAGGCGGAAAATCGGTCATTGAAAGGTAGACCACGGTTCTCGTCGGTTCAAAGGGAATATTCGCCACGTCCCCAATTTTAGATCGCGGCTCAATCCCGGCCGTCGAATTCAGGCCACGGGTGAGTAAAGGCCTATGCTCCCAACGTGGCACCATTCTACGCGTCAGCTGAATGCGCTGTAGACTGATTGTGCCGATCGTGACTTCCATTCGGACGCGCCAGCGGCCGCGAAAGTGCCGTGATCCGATGCGAATGAAAATTGCGGTGACGGCGGATTTGTCAGATTCCCGACATTTCGGGCAGGTCTTTTTCCGTCCGCCTCAAAAAAAAGCTATCCTCGCGAAGAGTTGCCCCGCCACGGTCCCACTCGCCGGGCCATGATGCAGTCACCGAATGAACTAATCGCGTTCTTGACGAGGAACCAGTTCCTCTCCCCCAGTCAGGGTGAAACCCTGAACCGGGACCGGCAACGGTTCGCCTCGGCCGTGCAGATGTGCGGCGACCTCGTCCAACGCGGTTGGCTAACGCCGTATCAGCAAGCTCAGCTCCTCTCCGGCCACGGCGAGAAGCTGATCATCGGCTCGTATCGCCTGCAAGCGCCGATCGGCGAAGGCGGCATGGGCATGGTCTTCAAGGCCATCCAGCCGAAGCTCGATCGCGTCGTGGCACTGAAAATCATCCGGCCCCAGGTCCTCGCCGCGCGTCCGGAAATTCTGTCCCGCTTCCATCGCGAAGCTCGAGCGATCGCCCAGCTCAATCATCCGAACGTCGTGATTCTGTTCGACGCGGACGACTACAACGGCACCCATTACATCGCGATGGAATACGTCGAGGGGCCGACGCTCGAGAAACTCGTGCGTTCGCAGGGCCCGCTCGCCATTCGCCAGGCCTGCGAGTACATGCGGCAAGCCGCCCTCGGGCTGCAGCACGCCTTCGAGGTCGGCCTCGTGCACCGCGACATCAAGCCGTCCAACATTCTGGTCGCGCAGAAGACTTCCGGCGGCACGGCTCAATCGTCGATTCGACTTTCACGCCCCGCACTCGTCACGGCGCGTGGCCCGTCGAGCGGCTCGAGCATGCGCCTGCCGGTCGGCTGGGGCACCGTCAAGATCCTCGACATGGGACTGGCCCGGTTGACGGAAGGGATCGACGATAGCTCGCCGCAACACGAATATACGCCGCTCACACGGGCCGGGGCCTTGCTCGGCACTCCGGACTTCATCGCGCCGGAACAGGCTCGCGACGCTCGCTCCGTCAACATCAAGGCGGACATCTATAGCCTCGGTTGCACGCTCTATTACATCCTGACCGGCAAGCCGCCGTTCACCGGCGGAACCGATGTCCAGAAGCTGATCCGCCATCAGACCGAACGCCCGTTCCCGATCGATGAACTCCGGCCCGGCATCTCTCAGGAAGTCGTGACGATCCTGGCTCGGATGCTCGAGAAGCGCCCGGAAGACCGGTACCCGACGCCGCAGGCCATGGCCGACGCGTTCGACCACTTCCTGACGCCCGGCGCGCCGGGAGGTACGCCGGTCCCGACCTCGCCAATCGCGGAGACTCCCCCAGTCGCCGAGACGCCGATCCCCGGCCCGGGCGTCTCGCCCGTTCCGGCGAACAAGTTCCGCTCCGAAAACATTCCGATGGCCGACCCGTTCACCGGGCCGATCGACGAGACCGGTGCGACCAAGATGCTCGGGACGGCCCCGACGCGAGAAGCCCGGGCCGCCATCACCGTGTCGGCCCATACCGGGCCGGTCGGTGCCGTGGCCGTTTCGCGGGACGGCAGCCTTGTGGCCAGCGCGGGCATTGATGGACGCGCTCGCCTCTGGGACGTGACGGGGCCGGCCCCACGCGAAGTCGGCACGCTGCCGCGACCGGGGGCCGAGTTCCATTCGATCACCTTCTCACCCAAGGAAGACTACATCGTTGCCGGGGGGAGCCTGCAAGGGACGGCCCGGGTCTGGCGCTGGGACTTCCGCGAAGGTCGAGCGGCCGAGTGGGGAGCGTATCAGGGTGAAAAAGCGAACGTGCCCGCTCTGGCGTTCTCGCCGGACGGTCGCCGGTTCGCGGCGGCGATCGGCTCGTTCGTGGTGTTGTGGAAAGTGTCCGGCCGCAAGGCGGGAACCGGCAACGTGCTCAAAGGTCACGGCCGACCGGTGAAGGCCCTCGCGTTCGCACCGAACGGCAAGCGCCTCGTTTCGGCCGGCGAAGGCGGCAACGTTTTGATCTGGGGCTTCGGCTGGTTCGGGCCATCGATTCGGATTCGCTTCGAGGGCCACACGGATATCATGAATGCCGTGACCGTTTCACCCGACGGAAGCCGCATCGCGACCACGGGCCTCGATCGCAACGTGATCGTCTGGGACGCCGCCAAGCCGCGACCGGAGTCCGCCTTCCCGCTCGTCGGGCACAACGACAACCTACGGCAGGCGCGGTTCCTGACGAACGGTCAACTGCTCTCGGTCGGCGAAAGTGGCCACGTGATCCTGTGGGACCCGGCCACTTCGATGAAAGTCCACGAGTTCAAAGTGCCCTCGACGATGACGCTCTCGATGGCCATTTCCAACGAAGGCAAGCGGATCATCTGCGGATCGGCCGATGGCAAAGTGTCGATCTTCGACTCGATCCGCATCGCGGAACAGACGGCCGTCGGCGTCTAAAGACGAGCCAATTGGTGTTAGCTCGGGGTGACTCCCTGGGTCAACGCATTCGGCCGAAACGCCGCGATGATTTCCGCGATCCGATCCTTCTCCAACGACTTCTTTTCCAACACCTCCGCACGGATCGCTTCGAGTTGCGGTTGGTGCGACTTCAGAATCTTCGCGGCCCGAATCTGCGCTTCATTCAACAGGGCCTGGATCTGCTTGTCGAGCGCCTCGGCCTGCGTGCCCGAGAGCACTTCGCGCTCGCCCTTCTCGTCTCGGTAGACGCGTAAGCCCGTGGCGGTTCCGCCCATGCCGAACATCTCGACCATGCCCTGGGCGATGTGCGTCGCCCGGCCGAGGTCGCTGCGGGGTCCGCCGCCGGCTCCGGTCGTGATATCGCCGAGCAACAAACGCTCCGCTTCGATTCCTCCCATCAAAACGCACAGCATGTCCTGGAACCGTTGCCGGGTCCAGCCAAGCCGCATCGTCTTGTCTTTTTCGTAACGAACATACCCGCCGGCCCAGGGGATGTCGCTCTTGATCGTGATTCGCTCAGGCCGGGGGTATTCCGGGCAGGCGATCGCGCACACGAAGTGGCCCGCCTCGTGAACCGCGACGAGACGTTCTTCCTTGTCGGTCAGTTCGAGTCGATCCTCGTACTCGCTGAGCCCGCGCTCAATGTCGTCGGGCGTCGTTTCGTCAGTTCGACCTTCGCGGAGCCGGATTCGCGCGACTGCCCGGCACATGGCTTGAAGATGGTCGCCACTGAAGGCCGTCCCCTGAGCGGTGACGTACGCCTCGCCGGTCCGCTCGACCGCGTAGTCGAGCGCCTTCGCCGAAAGCTTGAGGCTCATTTTCCGGTCGTAGATCTTGATGATCTCGCGGCGATCGTCGTCTTCCGGATATGGAATGTGCAGGTGAAATTCGAACCGGCCAGGCCGCAGCAACGCGGGGTCGAGGCTCTCGACGAAGTTCGTCGTCCCGACGACGAACACAAGTTCTTCCTTGTGGAACCCGTCCATTTCCGTGAGGAGCTGGTTGACCATCGAGTGTTCGACGCCGGAGCCCGTGTAGGTGCCGCGGGCCGTCGCGAACGAATCGAGTTCGTCGAACACGATGATCGCCGGTGCCGACTGGCGGGCCTTCAAAAACACCTGCCGTAGTTGTTCCTCGGACTCGCCGACCCATTTCGATTTGAGTTCGGGGCCGGACACGATCGTGATCGCCGCCCCGATTGAAGTAGCGATCGCCTTGGCGAAGAACGTCTTGCCCGTACCCGGCGGGCCCCAGAAGATCATGCCGCGCGGGATCAGATCCTCGATGCGGCGAATGTCGTCTTCGCTCGTCAACTTGTCGCGGCGACTCAGGATTTCCAGTACTTCCTGGCGAAGTTGTTTCTTCGTCTTGGCGTACCCACCGATGTCGCGATCGAGCTCGACGTCGGGAACTTCCATCGTGCCGCTGAGCGTGGCGTTGCGAAGTTGTCGATACGCTTGCTTCGGATCGGCCGGGTAGTCCTCGCCTTCAAGTGTGCTGAGCAGACGCCGGAGCCGAGCGGCGTTCACGCCGGAGACGTACTTGTAGAGCCCCCAGGGGTTGAACGGCTTGCCGAACTTGCGGGCTTCCTTTTGCGTGACCAGGTGCGGCAAGCGATCGCGGGCGATGCCGAGGATCGACGTGCGATGCGGGAACAACCCGTCGATCACCTTCGGCAACGGGAACGACGGGTCCTTGAAGCCGAGGAAGACAATCGTCGGGTTCTCGTAGAGGAGCACGATGACTTCGCGTGCCTCGCCCGTCAGGCCGCCGGAACTCGTCGTGAGCAAGTCGAGGTGCGGCAACACGATCACCGTCCGAACCGGCCGACCTTGCTTGTCGACCTGATCGACCGCCCCGCGAACCGCGTCGCGGAGTTGATTGATCATGGTGCCCATCAACCCGACGGGCACAGCGCCGGCGGGTGGCTCTTTCTCGCGCGGCCGACCATCGAGATACTTGCACACCATGCCGACTTCGCGGAGCCGCGTGCGCAGGTTCAGGAAGACGAACGGCGTCAGATCCTTGTCGCACTCGATGAGCGCCGGCAGGCCGCGATCGAGCTTCGCCGCGACCTCGGCCAGGTCGCGAGCATACGCCTGTTCCACCGCCTGTTCGGGCGTGAGTTCGGCGGGCA